>JBAYGL010000185.1:0-9566 GCA_041666725.1 Limisphaerales bacterium | reverse complement strand
TACGGCGTGAACCGCGCGCGGCGATCCTACGCCATGCCGATGAGCAACATGGGAGCCAACACCATCGGCGGCATAGCTCCCGTGGCTGCAGATTATCCGCCCACTGCGGACAGCGCCACCGCCGTCGGTTTGTTCTGGAACAACGCCAACGGGGCAGGCGGAGCCGCTGGCTCGGTGCCACCAGGTTGGAACACGGCGGATGCGAACAGCACTCAGAACCCCGCCCATCAGGCTAGCACGCGTGAAAACCTGCTCAACGATGCCGTAGGGACCATCGTTTACACAGAGTGCATCTACTACGCGAACTGGGCTGGTTGCAACGACCAGAACATTTCATATCCCATGTGGATTCCTACCCGCCACTTTGGAGACACGACGAGCGCGACGGGTCCGACGGGTCCCGTGACCCTGGCGAATTTCCATGGTGGGCGCGTCAACTACGCGTTCGCTGACGGCCATGTGGAGTTCCTGCGCCCCGACAAAACGATCAATCCGACCTTGGGCACAGGCAAGCAATCAGGCATGTGGACGATCAAGGCCGGCGACTAATCGCGCCGTTCATCTCCTCGCAGGCCCGCTATCTGCAGCCCGAAGGCGGCCTGTCATCTCCGCCAGAAGTCGGAGGCACCATGGTGTCAGCCAACGACGTCGCGGGTGAAGTCGCCTGTTGGCTTTGAGTTTCACTGGAAAGCAGTGCTCGCAGGTGACTCCCGTCGCTTCTCATTTCTTGCCCGGGCGAAACCCGCTTTGGTTGGCAAGTAGCACTTGAGTCGGGCGCGTTCCAAGCTACTGTCTGTCCGCCCACATTTTCACATGACGACACAGATGACCATCAACCCCATGAGCATCTGCCGTCCCGTCCGCGCTCTCCGTCAACCCCCGGAGGCCGGCCCCAGCCAACCATGCCACCCAACCCGCCCGTCAAAGCACCCACCCCGGCCATCCAAGGTCATGGTGAAACCGTTCTTCTAATTGAGGATGACCAAGCCGTTCGAGAACTGATGGTGGCCGTGTTCAAACGAACCAACTACCGCCTTCTGGTGGCTGAAACGGTCGAAGATGCCCTTGGCCATTGGAGCGCCTTTCAGCCGGCGATCCGGGCCATTGTGTCTGATTGCGAACTGGGTCATGCCCGCACGGGATTGTCCCTGCTGCATGAGTTTGGCAACGCCAAGCCGGGATTGGTCCGCATTCTGGCCAGCGGCAGCCTGACGGACGATCTGATTGATGAGCTGGAGCGGACCACCACGATCAAATGCCTGTCCAAGCCCTATTCCTGCTTGAAGGTGTTGGAACTGCTCCAAGCCGGTCTGGACGCACAGGCCCGATAGTTTGTGCCGCCGGGCCGGGACGCCCGTTGAGCAGTAGTGGTGATTGTCAGGGCGTCGCCACCGCCCACATCTGCCGCAGCTCCGGCTCGCCATTCGTCTTGAGCTTCAATTGAAACCGAAGGCTTGTGTCGCGCAGCAAACCTCGTTTCTACTGCCCACTGCTGGCCCAGCAGTGCGACCCGGGCCGGCCGACTGCGCCCTTACGACAACGCGGATGCGAAATCCGCATCCGACGCTCGATCAACGCGTTTGGAAAAAGCTTCAAGACTAAACCTGAAAGAAGCATATGAAGAAACTGACCGGACTATTTGGGGTGGTGTTGTGTGCGACGGTGGTAGCGGCGGCGGACAAGCCGGCGGCGCAGCCGCGGCTCGGCATGAACCTGGCCGGGCCGGCGGACTGGTCCACGGAGCTCGCGTTTGTAGATGTGTTTCACCAGTCGCGCGTCTGGATCAGCCAGAAAACAGGCGCTGGCTGGGGGCGGGGCCCGGAACTGGCGCTCGATGAATTTGGGTGGGTGACGAAACTGGAGCCGGGATGCTTCGCCGAGTCCATGCTCTGCACCATCAGCGGCGGACATTATCCCTCCGGCATCTACACGGTTTTCTACGACGGCGAGGGCAGGCTCGATTTCCCCAGGAACGCCAGGGTTAAGGAGGCCGGGCCGGGCCGCATCCTGATTGATGTGGATTCCAGCAAAAGCGGCTTTTCAGTCCAGCTCAAGGAAACCAATCCTCAGAACCACGTCCGCAACATCCGCGTCATCATGCCCGGCGGCGAGGCGACCTGTGCAAAGGATCCGTTCCAAGCCGAATTTCTGAAGCGCTGGCGGGGCTTCGCCTGCTACCGTTTCATGGATTGGATGCACATCAACGGTTCGCAGATCAAAACGTGGGCCGACCGCCCGACGCTCCGGCACGCAACCTTCTCCAAACGCGGCGTCGCGCTGGAACTGATGATCGAGCTGTGCAACCGCCAGAGAGTCGCGCCGTGGTTCTGCATGCCGCACCTGGCAGACGACGACTTCGTCCGCCGCTTCGCGGAGATGGTCAGGGAACGGCTCGATCCCTCGCTGAAGATCTACATCGAGTATTCCAACGAAGTCTGGAACGGACAGTTCGTGCAGAATCGCTATGCTTGCGAGCAGGGCGTGAAGCTCGGTCTCGGGCCGAAGGAAAAACCATGGGAAGCCGGCTGGCGCTTCACCGCCGTCCGTTCCATGGAGATTTTCAAAATCTGGGAGGATGTCTTCGGCGGCCACGACCGCTTCGTGCGCGTGCTGCCGACGCAGGCGGGCGTCGGCTCGGTCAGCGAAGGCATCCTCGGTTACCGCGATGCCGCCAGGCACGCCGATGCGCTCGCCGGCGCGCCCTACATGGGCTACAGCATCGGCCGCGGCAAGACCGCGGATCTCGTGGCGCAGATGCAGAACTGGAGCGTCGCGCAGATGCTCGACCACTTCGAGCAGACCGCGTTCACGGACAGCCTCACGCGCATGGCCAAAGACAAGGCCATCGCCGACAAATACGGCCTCAAGCTCATCGCCTACGAAGGAGGCCAGCACATGGTCGCGTTCCTGCAGGACCAGCAGATGGAAAGAACAATCAGCGCGACAATGCATGCCTGCAACCGCCATCCGCGCATGGGCGAGATATACAGGCGTTATTACGACGAATGGGCCAGGCTCGGTGGCGACACCTTCGCCGTGTTTTCGTCCACCGGCGAGTATGGCAAACACGGCGCGTGGGGCCTCGCCGAGTTCAGCGACAGCAAGCCAGCAGACTATCCGAAGCTCGCCGCGACATTGGAGTGGGCGAAGAACCACGGCCAGCCGGTGGAACTTTGGAAATGATGGGACGATGGCTGATAGAGTTGGACTGATCGAAGCCCGCCGACCACCGCAGGCGGGCTTTGTGAAAACATGCCATCGGGTTAATTGATGCCGCTCCCGGCGCGTTTTGATGGCTGGTCAGGAAGCCTTTGACTCCGCTCAAGCGTCAGATGGGGCAGTTATGAAAACTGCAAAAATGCTCCTTGGGCTGGCCGCAGCAGTCCTGACCACCACCTTCCTCCATCCTGTGCAGGCGGCTGTAGCCCTTGCGGGCGACTCACCCAACGGCGCGGTCACCTTACAGCCCTCGAATTACGCACCGTCACCGGCCCTCGTCGACGTCATCAAGCTCGTGCAGGCGGGCGTGGGTGATGATGTTCTGCTTGCTTTCATCAATCGCTCTCCTGTCCTCTTCAACCCCACGGCGAACGATCTCATTTACCTCAGGGACATCGGCCTGTCGGATGCGGTCATGAAGGCCCTGCTCCCGGTCGCCACCTCTGCCCCTCCGGCCCCAACCGAGGCTCCGGTGCAGGTCGTGTCCGTGGAGTCACCGCCGCCACCACCTGCGACAGCGATCGAGATCACCCCGCAACAGCCGATGATGGCCAGCTATTTTTATGAGCCGCTCTCGCCCTATGGCAAGTGGGTGATGGTGTCGGGCATCGGCTATTGCTGGCAGCCGACGGTCGCGGTGATGGACCCGGCCTGGCGGCCATATGCTCATCGCGGTCACTGGATTGACACGGACTGTGGCTGGTATTGGGAGTCGGATTATTCGTGGGGCTGGGCCGCGTTTCACTATGGACGCTGGTCACGTCACGCGCGTCTGGGCTGGGTCTGGACGCCGGACACCGTCTGGGCTCCGGCCTGGGTTTCGTGGCGGCACAGCGACGATTACTGCGGCTGGGCGCCGCTGCCTCCCGCAGCCTGCTACCGACCGGGGCTGGGCCTGGGCTATTACGATGGCCGCCCCGCGGTGAGCCTGGAGTTTGGCTTGAGCCGTGACCTCTACACCTTTGTCCGCAACAGCCGCTTCTACAATCGCCATCCGATCCAGCACGCGGCCCCGCCGACGCAGGTGGTGAACATCTACAAGAACACCACGGTCGTGAATAATTACACCACCGTGAACAACACCACGGTCATCAACCATGGGGCGAACTATTCCGCCGTTTCCAAGGCGGCCTCCGCTCCGGTCACGAAGGTCACGATCAGGGAACTCCCCGCTGCTTCTGGTTATCAGCACGGCCAGCCGGTCAATTCAGTCCGGGGAGCGGTGGTGTATCGTGCGCCACTGGCCCCTCCGAAACCGGAGAAAATCCAGGCCGTCGTGAAGCAATCGGCCAGCACCGCAGCGCCGGCACCCGTTCGTTCCGCTGAACAGCCTGCCACTTCCCCCAAACCGGCCTTCCACGATTCACACCTGACGACGACGCGTCCGATGATCGCGCTGCCGAGTGCGCCGACACCCGTTGTCGCCAAGGCTGAGGTTCCCGAGGCGGCCAGCAAGCGGGCCGTGACGGACCAACGGTCTTCTCAGCCTGTGCGGTCAACCGGGCCGGTCAAGTCGGTGAAGGATAAATACCCGAACACGCCGCAAGTGGTTCTCCGGCCCATCGAAGTCCAGTCTCGCAACAACCCCACCTACGCCCTGCCGACGCACGGACTAGGCATCCCGGCCTCGCACGCGGAGATC
Organism: Limisphaerales bacterium; assembly: GCA_041666725.1. GTDB lineage: Bacteria > Verrucomicrobiota > Verrucomicrobiia > Limisphaerales > SXTU01 > SXTU01. Next base: position 4,705 of record JBAYGL010000185.1, on the reverse strand, counting down.
AAACAACCAGTGCGGCACGAGACACCCCCGGTCCAGCCTTCATCCCGGACACCGGGCCCGTCCAAGATCGAAGCTGGTCGTCTCGCACCAACCAATCCAGTGCCGTCGCCTAAACTCGTCGAAGAATGGCCTGCCTCCGGGCGCGCCACCCGCAGGCATCTTCCCAGGGGCAGCAACGCAATTTAGAGCCGGCGTTTCGTGCTGGTGCCGGCCGCGTGGCGGGGAGGAATAGTTTTCCATGACCGCTTCCCTGGGGCCGATGGCCGGGGCATCCATCAATACTTCCAGAGTCCCGATCAAGGCCACAGCCCAGGACTTCCTCAACCCACTTCATTCGAAGGGCATCTCACTGATTCAGCGTCATGAATGCCCGGTCAGTCGGAGGGGATGCCGCGCGCCCTTGCACCAGCCTATTGATGTGGCGCGCGCGCGGCTGCGACGACGCTCACGGGACACCCCAGCCTCATTGTTCGGCTCTCGCCGAACAATGAGGACGGGAATCAAGATGCAAGTGTCAGGATGCGCCCAGGAAGATGTGGAAGCTGTTACTCCCTTCCTCGGCGCTCCTGTGCGCGTTTGCGGGCGAGGCGGAGGGCTTCGAGCTGGCTCGTCGGGCCGGTGGCGTCCTCGGAGCGCCGAGCATCGCCCGGCGTGGTCAAGGCCTCGCTCTCTGGCCGAGCGATGCTCGGCGCTCCGGCGGAAGCGGGCTTCAACTTCTGCCGGCGCCAAACGATGAGATCGAGGGCGGAAGGCTTCTTCTTCGCAGGTGAAGACGTGAGGGGTCTCTCACTTTCCGGTTGTTCTGCCAGAGACTCCTCACGTCGTCTCCTACTGGCACCGAGCCAGCCGGTGCGCCGCTCGAAGATTTCCAGGAGATGGAGGACGAGGGCGAAAAGGACGAGCCAGACGGCGAGGTCAACGAACTGAGGCTTGCTGGGAAGCGATTTCCAGATGCCGGGCAGATCCACGCGCGCCTCGCCGGCAGTGGTGGTGCTGAGTTTCTCCAAGGTCACGCGGCCCCGGCCCGCCTGCTCGGGTGCGAACTCGGGGGAATACATCAGGCACACGGGCGGGAGCGAGACGGGGTTGAGGCCGGGGATTTCGACCGTGTTCAGCGCCGTCTCGCGGCCCCGGAGTGAGACGACAGATTCGAGAAGGTCCGCGGACTTCCACTGCATGGGGAGAGTGAGTTTGGCGGGCGGATCGCCGGGCAGGCCGTGCAGAACTTTCACTCGCGGCGGCGTGGCGAAGGGTTCGTTGGTGCGCTCGGGGTCGAGGTGGAGCTGGACGAAATACGCGCCATCTCGGACCTCCTGCGTGAGCAGCATGTTCTCGGGCAGCGTGGGCTGTTCGCCGGCAGTCCAGCGCGCGAGCGTGGCGTGGAAGTCGCCGACGCTGCCCCACTTCGCGAGGTCGCCGGCGTGTTTGCCATCGGCCTCGCCTGTGAAGGCCAGAGCGCGACCACTGCCCACCTGCCACGCGGCGACGACCGGCGCGGCGTATTCGTCCTGCGTGACGAGCGCGAGGTTTGCCTCGGGCTTGAGATACGTGAGGTTGTAGCCGCCCAGCGCGGGCGGCTGCCAGTCACCCTGCCCGCCGAGAGTGGAGAAACCGCCGGTGATCCTCACCGGCGTGCTGTCCTCGACGAAGGTGCTGCGCGCGACGGTGAACGTGTCCTGCGCGAAGATGCGCGGAAATTCCTCCGGCGAGTTGCTGAAGTATATCTGCCCGCCACCGCGCGCGGCGATGTCCTTGAGCAAGTTCGCGTCCACGTCCGCCTCCGTGCCCATGCCGATGACGCTCACGGTGATGCCAGCCTCGCGGACTTTCGCGAGCAGGTTGACGTATTGGCCCGGCTCCTCCGAGTCGGCGGCGTCGGCGAAGAGGATGATGTGCTTCGTCTCGGCCCTGGCCTTCATCACCATCTGCGCGCCGGCGGCCAGCCCCTCGTAGATGAAGATTCCGCCGCCCATGCTTTCGATGCTCAGGATGCGGCTCCGCTGGCTTCGCGCGGAGTCCACCGAAGCGAGGTCCACCATCGTGTGCGCGGTCGAGTCCACGGCGATGACGCCGAACTCGTCCGTCGGGCCGAGCAGATCGAGGACTTGCACGGTGCCGATGTTCGCAAGGTCAATTTTCTTCTTTCCGCCGCCGGCAGGCGCGGCCATGGAACCGGAGCGGTCAAGGACAACGACGATTGCCAGCTGCAACTTGCGGTGCTCCTTACGCATCTCCATCGAGACCGGGAGAATGCGGTCGAGCGGCGAACCGAAGTAGCCGCCGGGGCCGTAGGACTTGCGCCCGCCGGTGAGCATCAGGCCGCTGCCGGTGGTTTCGACCCACGCCGCAAGCGTCTCCATCCCCGCGCCGCCGAGCTGGCCGGCCATGACATTCTCGAGGACAACGGCGGAGTAGCGCGAGAGTTCCTCAAGCGACCAGCGCGTCCCGGCGGGGGTGCGGGCGTCCAGGTTTACGCGGCTTTTCCGCAGGAGTTGCACATAGCCCGACTCGGCGGACTGCGAGACGACCAGGATGGGCTTGGGGCCACGCACGCCGACGAGCGCGCGGGCGGTGTTGTTCTCCGGCACGGGGTCGGCGGCGGCGGACTTGAGCGTGAGCTGGTATTGCGTGGTGCCGGGCGTCGTGGCGCGGTCGCGGAAGAGCAGTCGCGAACGGCCGGCGGGAACTTCCTTTTTGCCGGACGCGATGAGCGTCGAACCGCGCGCGAGCTGATACTCGATGGTTTGCTCCACGGGGGACTGAACCCACGCAGTCATGATGTAGGCCTGGCCCGGAAGAACCGTTTCCGGCGTGTTGAAGGACTGGATGGCAAGGTCGTTGACGCTCGGGCGTGTAAGCAGTCGGTGATCCATCGCGATGCCGCGACCGGCGGCGCGCGCGGCGGCTGCAAGCGGGTCACGTCCGGTCCACTTGCCGTCGGACACAATGAGGATGCGGCCCGGGGCATCGGGCGGGATGAGCGCCAGCGCGGAGTCGAGGGCGTCGGCGAGATTGGAGGCGTCCGCCCCGACCTGGGCGGTGAAGCCGGGGAATTCTCCGCGCTGCGGTGGACGCTCGACGGCGGTTTGTTGCCCGAAGCTGACGACCGCCAGTTGATCGCGCGCGCCCATGCCACGCTGGATCAGGTCCACGGCTTCCTTCGCCTGCGCGGAGGCGTCGCCGGGCATTGAATCGCTGCGGTCCGCGACGACGACGACCGTTCCGGCGCGGTCAGGCAACTTGATGGCTGGCTGCGCCATCGCAAGCACAAGCGCAATGAGCGTCACGGCGCGCAGCACGCGGAGCAGTCGCGTGGGCATGGGCCAGAAAGCCCAGAGGATGCCCAGCGGGATGAGCAGCGCGAGCCAGACGGGTTGGGAGAGGATGAACAACGGGGAAGTGATTAGTGATTAGTGACGAGTCGGGCAGCGACGGAGGGCGCTCCATGCGCTAGGCTTGTCATACGCGTCCCTTGCTGTGCGTCACGAGGAAGAGATGCGTGACCATCACGACGAGCGCGCCGAGGACGAAAAACCAGAGCACGCTCGCATACTCGCGGCGCGTTTCCTCGGGCCGCTCCCACTCGCCCCACTTGCCGGTCTTCGCGGTGCTGAGGTCGGACTCCTCGGGGGCGAGGAGGTTCACGGCGAACTGCCATGTGCTCGTGCCAGCGGTGATGGAGTGGAGCCCGGAGGTTTCCGGTTCGAGGGCAAATTCCTCGGCGATCTTGGTGAGTGTTCGCATGGAGCCGTTTGGCAATCTGAGTTGTGCGGAGTTTGTCAGTGCGCGGACGGAAACTTCGGTGCCAAGGCGGAAGTTGCTTTCCACCAGGCCGGGTGTTTCACGCGCCCGCCAGGTGAGGAGATTCCAGAAAAGGATCGGCCAGTTCGGCGTGGTTGTGAGAGTCGAGCGGTCGGGGACCATGCGCATTGTGATTTGCTGGCGGCCGAGGGCGTCCTCCTGCGCGGTGAGAAGCGACGTGTTGCCGGCGGTGACGATGGGCAGGCCAAACTGGTTTGTGCCCGGCGGCGCGGCGGTCCACACGACGCCATCAAGGGCGAGGCCCCGGGTGAGCGGATGCGCGGTGTCCACGATGAACGGGCCGGTGTGAGGCGTGGCGTTGTTGGTGTCGGCGAGCAGGCGAAGGCCCCAGGCGTTTGTGTCGGCGGGCGTGGCGCGGGCGTTGTGCAGGATGATTTCCGGCGCGGCGGAGAGCGAACTGCGAAGGCCCGTGGCGTCCAGTGCTTTGTCCACCTGCGAACGAAGGGCGGCGACTTCGATTGAGTTTTGCACGCGGATGCGTTTCCGCACGGCGGGCAGGAGAGTAACACGGTTGTCGGCGGCGAGGGCGTCTGCAGCAAGCGTGGCTTCGATGGCCGGTGTGCTGGCGGGGAGGTTCAGGATGAGGCGCTGCCGGGCGCGCGGCTCCAGAGTGAGCGTTGCGCTGCGGAGCAAGTTGCTGCCGCTGGTGATGCGGTAGGCGGCAGACGCGCTCGCGCTCGCGGAGTAGTTCGCGACTTCGAGCAGCACGCGGTCGGCCTCGCCATGCGTGGTGCGCGTGGCGTTGACGAAGGCGAGGTTCGGGTGCGTCGCGCCGAAGGACTGCCACTGGATGCGATTGCCCGTGAACTCGGAGCCGGGCGGCGCGTGGTCGGTGAGGACGATGAGCTGCGACTGCGGGCCGCCGAGGTCGTTGGCCAGGGCG
>JBAYGL010000184.1:0-9591 GCA_041666725.1 Limisphaerales bacterium | reverse complement strand
CGCCCGTATTCGCCGGCCTTCTCGGCCTCGATCGCCGCATTGAGTGAAAGCAGGTTCGTTTGATCGGCGACCTTGGCCATGGTGGTGATGACCTGGCTGATGTTGGTGGCCTTTTCGGTCAGGATGCCGAGCCGGTCGTTGATGCCGTCCGCGGCATGGTGGATGGACTGCATCGTCTCACCCATGCGCGCGAGGGCGAGACGGCTGGCGTCGGTGAGCATCGCGGTCTGGTCCGCGACGATCGACACGGAATGGATGGACTGGGACAACTCGGCGGAGGTGTTCAGCACGCGCCGCGCCGAGGCGCTCAGGCTGCTGGCGAGCGACTCCATTTCGATCATGCCCTGCCGGCCCGCGCCCAGCGCCGCGCCGAGGCTGGTGTTCACGGTCAGCACGTCACCGCCGGATTTGCGCAGCCGGGCGACGAGTTCGACAAGTTCCATGCCCAGCCGGTTCAGGCCTTCCGCCAGGACGGTGCATTCGTTGCGCTCGGGCAGGCGGATCGGCTGGTCCAGCACGCCGCTGCGCAGGCGGTCCACGCCCTGCCACAACGCCTGCAGCGAGGTGGTCAGCGCCGTTTCCATCCGCCGGGCGAGAAGCGCCGCCACCGCCGCCAGCAGGGCGATTGCCGCTGTCGCACCCAGCAGCAGCCGGGACCAGTCCACCGCAGCCCCTGCGGCGAGCCTCTTGACGCGGCCGGTGAACTCCGCCAGCAACTGCTCCTGGGTGCGCGAGGCGGGCAGATACTGTTCGGCGTAATCGCGACGGGCCCTGCCCGGGTCCCGGCCGGCCATGTCCAGCAACTGTTCCTCAATCGGATTGAGCAGGGTCGCGTCGTGGTCGCTCACGGCTTCAAGCGCGCGCAGCAGATCCGGATGGGGACGCAGGAGCGGACGCAGTTCGCCGATGAGATGGGCCATGTCCGTGTCCGCTTCGCGTTTGCGGTTGCGCTCCGTCTGGCTTTGCGGGTCGAGCAGCACGCCGCGCAGCGCGTAGCTCATTTCCAACGTGGCATGACGCATCCGCTCGGCTGACATGACCACCTGCGCATGGAGGTTTTCCGCACGCCGCTGCTGCGTCACCGCCTGCCATCCCTCCGAGGCCACGAGCCCTGCGCCCGCAATGGCGACGAGGCACAGCACGCCAAACCCGGTGCGCAACCGTTGGATGAGGTTGATGGTTTTCATGCGGGCCGGACGTGCGCGAGCGTAGTTTATCAACCCTTGGAAACAAGCCCATTGTCGGACAGACGGCCCGGGATCAGTCACTCCGCACCGTGTCGCCCACGCGGACCTCTCCCTGCGTCAGGTCCGCCGCGAAATTCGCGCCGCGCGACTGGCTGGAGACCACCACCACCCCGACCTTCTGGCCGTCGCGAAGAACGTTGAGTGTCTGGTCTGCCGGAGGGAGGCGGCCAATGACGCCCTCGATCACGACGTATTTAAGCGGCGCGTTGACGAGCACCACCCTGCCGTTGAACGCGGACACCGGCTCGATGGTGGGTGTGCTGTTTGTCCGGCTTTGGGCTGGTTTCGGCGGCGCACCCGGCCCGGTCTTTGCCTTGGGAGCCGGCCGGGCGGCTCCGCTCTTTTTGTCCTTGGTGCCGGCGCAGCCGGCGGTGACGAGGGCTGCGAGCAAAAAAATCGGAAACCTGCGCATGACCGGGAGTTAGGCCAAGCCGTCGCATGAGGTCAACCGGCAAAATTGTTCCTCCGCGTGGGCGGTGGAAAAGAAACTCTCGCCCGGAAACGGCTCGCTGCTACCTTGCCCGGGCCCGAGGCGCACAAAGCGCCGGGCTCAACAACCCAAAATCAGATTATGGAAACCGCTGTTCAACCCTCCGCCGTGGACGAAAAAATCCGCGACCTGTGCCAGGCCATCCTCGACCGGCCTGACTTCCCCGACCTCCGCCGCCGCATCGACGCCTTCATGGCGGACGAAAAGGTGAAATACGAATACCAGATGCTCAACGACACCGGCTCCCTGCTCCAGCAGAAGCAGCAGCACGGCGTGCAGATCACCGAGGAGGAAATCGGCCGCTTCGAGGCGCTCCGCGACGGCTTCATCAAAAACCCCGTCGCCACCGAGTTTTTGGACGCGCAGCAGGAGATGTCCCGCGTGCAAGACGCGATCATGAAGCACATCCAGAAGACCTTTGAACTGGGCCGCGTGCCGACCGCCGAGGACATGAACGACGGCAGTTGCTGCTCGGGCCACGGCTGCGGGTGCGGCTGAGGCCTGCGCCTCCGCCCACCGAACTTCGCGCCCGGCTCAGACGCGGGCCGGAAGCTTCTTCTCCACGGGCGCCTTGTCGAGGACGACGAACTTCGGCAGGCCGCCTTCCGTGGGAACCCGCAGTTCGCCCTCCACCAGCGGGCGGGCATACTCGACGAACTTCTCGTTGGGCAGGAAGCCGTCCTCAGTGATCCAGTCGCGCGGGAGGAAGTGCTCGACGTTGGCAATGTCGTCAAGCGGCTGGATGTCCGTGGCCCAGCGGTAGGGATTGGTTTCCAGCCGGACGATCTTGACCATGTAGCCGCTCTTGCCGGCCACGGCGGTGCGCACGGCGGTTTCGCCGCAGGCCACGGCCTCCGCCACGTCCGTCCCGCTCGCGAAATGCGCGGCGGCGCGTTGCGCGTAGCCCAGCTTCACGGTGCGGGTCTTCAGGTTGAGCCGGCCCTGCACGATCTCCGCGAGCCGGTCGGCGGCCCCGCCCAGCACCGCATGGCCGAAGGCGTCCACACGCGTCTTGTCCACACCGATCTCCTCGCCCGCGGCGTTCTTGAGGCCTTCGCCGACCACGACGATGCAATGCTTCAGCCCGGCAACCGTCTCCTTCACGCGCGCGAGGAACTTCGCCTCGTCGAACGCAATCTCGGGCAGGAGGATGACGTGGGGCGCGTCGGCGGGCCTGCGCTTCGCCAGCACCGTGCCGGCGGCGATCCAGCCGGCGGCGCGGCCCATCACTTCGATGATGCAGCACGAGCCGTCGTCGGTGGCCATCGAGCTGACGTCGCATGCGACTTCCATCACCGTGGTCGCGTTGTATTTGATCACGGAGCCGTAGCCGTTGCAGTGGTCGGTGTGCGGCAGGTCGTTGTCGATCGTCTTGGGGATTCCGATGCAGCGCATGTCCCAGCCGCGCTTGACGGCTTCCTCATGGATCTTGTTGGTCGTGTCCTGCGAATCGTTGCCGCCCGCGTAGAAGAAAAAGCGGATGTTGTGCGCCTGGAAGACTTCGAAGAGCCGGTCCATGTCCTTCGCCGCCTTCTCGGGCTTTTTCTTGAAATCAATCTTGTAGCGGCAGGTGCCCAGGGCGGCGGCGGGCGTGTGCTTGAGCCCTTCGATGGACCTGGCCTTCTCCTCGTTCAAGTCGATGAGCGTTTCGTTGAGGATGCCGAGGATGCCGTTGAGCCCGCCGTAAATTTCCTCGATGCACTCGTGACGTCCGGCCTCCTGGATGACGCCGGCGACGCTGGCGTTGATGACGGCGGTGGGGCCGCCCGACTGTGCGACCAGCAGATTGCCTGTGAGTTCAGCCATAAAAGCAGCGGCATGCGCGGGCGTTGTTCTGCCTGGGATTTCTGGAAACGAAGGCCGCCGGCGCAGGCGAGGGCAAACCCTGCCAATCGCCCAAGGTGGTGTCAAAGCGGGAATTTGACGCGATCCGGCCGGCGTCCCGCAGGAGGGGTTCAATTGACACCTTCGACCGCGCTTCCTAACGTGCGGCGTCATGAACGCTTTGAAAGCTTCCCTGGTCGAGCTGGTCCGCCGGACTTCCGCCGAGATTCCCGATGACGTGAACCGCGCGCTTGTCACCGCGCTCGAGAACGAGAAGAAGGGCACCATCGCCGCCAGCGCGCTGAAGATCATCGAGCAGAACATCGAGCTGGCCAGGCGCAAGTCCCAGCCCATCTGCCAGGACACCGGCAGCGTGATTTTCTACGTCGAGTGCCCCGTCGGCTTTGATCAGATCGCCTGCGAGGAAGCCGCGCGCGAAGCCGTGAAAGAGGCGACGGCCAAGGGTTTTTTGCGCCAGAACTCCGTGGATTCCCTCACCGGCAAGAACGACGGCACCAATCTCGGTCCCGGCGCGCCCGCGGTCCACTTCCACCAGCATCGCTCGCCGGAAATCGCCGTGCGGCTCGTGCTCAAGGGCGGCGGCTGCGAGAACGTCGGCGTGCAATACTCGCTCCCGGCCGAGAAGCTCCATGCCAACCGTGACCACGACGGCTGCCGCAAGGCCATCCTCGACGCCGTGCTCCAGGCGCAGGGCAAGGGCTGCGGGCCGGGCATCCTCGGCGTGTGCATCGGCGGCGACCGCGCGACCGGCTACGAGTTCAGCAAACAGCAGTTCCTCCGGATGCTGGATGACCGGAACCCAAACCCCGAGCTGGACGAGCTGGAGCAGGACATCTTGAAGACCGCGAACGAACTGGGCATCGGCCCGATGGGTTTCGGCGGGAAAACAACGCTGCTGGGTGTGAAAATCTGCGCGGCCAACCGCGTGCCGGCGTCCTTCTTTGTCAGCGTGAGCTACATGTGCTGGGCCTATCGCCGGCAGGGCGTGACGCTGGGCGCCGATGGGAAGATCGAGAAGTGGTTGTATTGATCGCCTGTTGAGGCCGTGAGAGCGTCCGCTCTGGCACGGCATGTCGGCGCGCTCCTTTCGTGGAAAGTCACTTCCCCGACACGTCGAGCCTGACCAAATCCCCGAGGCTGCGGCAGTAGATGTGACCGTTGGCCAGCACGGGAGGGGCCCAGGTGCTGCTGCCGCCGAGGATTTGTGCTGCGGTAATTTCCTGAAAGCCGGCGGGTGAAGCGTCCGCAAGCCCGAGCCGTCCGCGCTCCCCATAGAGGATCAGCCTGCCGTCAGCGAGCATGAGCGACCCCTTGCCGTAGGTGGGTGTGGACCACTTCACCGCGCCGGTGATCACGTCGAGGCAGCGGAGCTGGCCTTCGTCGAAACCGTAGAGGTGCCCCTGCCAGAGCACGCAGGAGTTCATGTGATTGCGCATGTTCTTGTTCGACCAGACAGACTGGACCGAACCGGCGGAGACCTGCAGCAGCGCGCAGCCCGAGCCGTAGCCCGAGGAGATGAAAATCTTGTCGTCGAAGATGATCGGCGTCGTCGCGTTCACGTCGTAGCTCGTGCGCCAGTTGTAATGCCAGAGAATGCGCCCGTTGCTGGCCGCCCGGCCCGTCAGCCCGCTCGCACTGAACACCGCCACCGCACGATCGCGCGCGAGGTCGAAGGCGATCGGCGAACCGTAGCCCGCCGCGCTGTTTCCGTTGGCCCAGACCACGCGCCCGGTCTTCTTGTCCAGTGCGGCGGTTGAACGTCCGGATGCGCCCGTCTCCAGAATGAGCAGATCCCCCTCGACCAGCGGCGAGCCGGCGAAACCCCACTGTGGGATGCGCCCGCCGAAATCGCCGACGAGGTTTTTCGTCCACACGAGCGCGCCGCTCGTGGCGTTGAGGCAGAGCACATGACCGTTGCGGCTGACGGTGAAGACGAGGTTGCCGTCCACCGTGGGCGTGCAGCGCGGTCCGGGGTAGCCGTTCGGGTCGGCGGCGGCGCAGGGATAGCGGTAGTCCCAGAGCAGCTTGCTCGTCGCGACATCGAGGCACATCACGTGATCCACGTCGCTGACGTTGCCCATCGTGTAAAGGCGGCCGCCCACGACCGCCACGGACGAATATCCGACGCCGACCCTGGCCGTCCAGACGCGGTGCGGCCCTTCCTTGGGCCACGAGGTGACGAAATCCTTTTCCGCCGAGATGCCGTTCCGCCTGGGTCCGCGCCACTGCGGCCAGTCGAACGTTTCCTGGGCGGAGGCTGCGCTGGCCGACAGCACGGTGCCAAGCAAACAGGCGGACAAACGGCGGGTGTTCACGGCGCGAAACTAATCCGCGTCCCAACCGCGCGTCAAACGCTGGATCAGGCGGTCAGGGCCGCTTCACCCACTCAATCGCGTTCACCAGCGGCGTCCTGAACTCCGGCAGGTCGTGGGCGCGGGCGGCGGGGTCAAAACGCACCCGCTCCCGACCGGAAATCTGACAACCCCGGGTGGACACGGACGGGGTTTCAATCTTTGGAAGCCCGCACGTCAAGCGCGTCGCGCAGGCCGTCGCCGAGGAAGTTCAGGCAGAAGAGCGTCGTGGAGAACACGCCGGCGGGGAAGACCAGCAGCCACCAGTATTCCTCCATGCGGTCCGCGCCGTCCTTGATCATCGAGCCCCACGAGCTCATCGGCGGCTGCACGCCGAGGCCGAGGAAGCTCAGGAACGCCTCCAGCAGCATCACCGCCGGCACGGTGAGCGTGGTATAAACGATGACCGGGCCGAGGACGTTGGGAATCATGTGGCGCAGGATGATGCGGCGCCTGCGCAGGCCCAGCGCCTGGGCGGCTTCGACGAATTCCATCCGCTTCAGAGACGCCACCTGTCCGCGCACGATGCGCGCCATCGTGAGCCATTCCACCGCGCCGATGGCGGCGAAGAGCAGCCACAGTTCGCGGCCCAGCCACACCGTGAGCAGGATGACGAAGAGCGTGAAGGGCAGCGCGTAGAGGATGTCCACGATCCGCATCATCAGCGCGTCGAGCCTGCCGCCGATGAAGCCGGAGATCGCGCCGTAGAACACGCCGATGGTCAGCGACACGGCGGTCGCGCAGAGCCCGACCATCAGCGAGATGCGCCCGCCGTAGAGCAGCCGCGTGAACTGGTCGCGCCCGAGGTGATCGGTGCCGAGCCAGTGCTTCGCGTTGGGCGGGGCCGCGCCGAGCGCGAGGTCCTGGGCGTCATAGGCAAACGGCGAAACCCACGGCGCGGCCACGCAGAGCAGGCCCAGCGCCGCCACGAGGAACGCACTGGCGAGCGCGAGCCGGTTCTTCCTCAGCCGCGCCCACGCATCCTGCCACAGCGAGTGGCCGGCCTCGACGGGCTCGGGGGCCGCGATGGTGGAGGGCAATTCAGTCATGGCCACAAAGAGGCGCAAAGAGGCACAAAGAAAATGGCCCGCGAAACACGCGAAAAGACGCGAATGGGGAAAGGCGAGAAGCCGCACTTGGACGTGTAGGAGACGACGTGAGGAGTTTCACTTGTCTCCGGAAAAAAGTTGGAGACTCCTCACGTCGTCTCCTGCGGAGCGCGCTCTTTGCGCCTCTTTGCGCCTCTTTGTGGCGAAAATGTCTTCGCGGTTTCATTCGAGGCGCACCTTTGGGTTGAGCCAGGCCTGGACGATGTCCACCAGCAGGTTGAAGAACAGGATCAGCGCGGCGAAGAAGAACACCGTGCCGCCCACCACCGGGATGTCGCGGTCGAAGACGGAGCCGACGAAGTATTTGCCCAGGCCGGGGATGTTGAAGACGGTTTCGATTACGAACGATCCGGTGATGAGCCCCGCCGCCGCCGGGCCAAGGTAGGTGACGACCGGCAGCAGCCCGCCGCGCAGCGCGTGTCGCGTGAGGATGCGCAGGCCGGACGCGCCCTTCGCGCGCGCGGTGCGGATGAAGTCCTGCCCCATGATCTCCAGCATTCCGCCGCGCGTGAGGCGTGCGATGTAGGCGGCGAGGTGACAGCCCAGCGTGAGCGCGGGGAGGACGCGGTCGCCGGGCGTGTTCCAGCCGGAGGTGTTGAACCAGCCGAACTTCAACGCGAACAGCAGCACCAGGAGCGGCCCGAGCACGAACGTGGGCAGCCCGACGCCGACCATCGCCGCGGACATCGGGACGTAGTCCTGCAAGGTGTTGGGCTTCTGCGCGGCGAGCATGCCGGCGGGCACGCCGATGCCCAGCGCGATGAGCAGCGACCATGCGCCCAGCTCCAGCGAGACGGGAAACGACTCGCGGATGATTTCGCCGACCGTGCGGTTCGCGTGGCGGATGGACGGCTGCCGGCCGGTGACCAGCGTCCCGAGGAAGTTCACGTATTGCTCGCCCAGCGGTTTGTCGAGGCCGTAGTGGGCTTCGAGCCGTTTGAGAATTTCGGGCGGCACGGTCTTCTCCGCCGTGAACGGCCCGCCCGGCGCGTAGCGCACCATGAAGAAGGTGAGCGTGGCCACCGCCCAGAGGACCGGGATGGTTTGCAGCAGTCGGATGAAGAGAAAGCGGGCCATTACTTTTCAGCCACAGATGAACACAGATGGGACACAGATGAAGACTTGAAAGCAGCAGGGCCGGAGCGCAGGACGTGAGCGGCTGCTCATTTTTGCCGCCTTCCCCATCTGTGTTTCGTCTGTGTCCATCTGTGGCCAAAAAATCCGCCTCCTCACCTCGGCGGCTACTCGATGGCGAGGTGTTCGTAGGGATGGTGGTCAAGCAGCGTCGGGTGCCAGCCCTTCACCTTGGGCGAGATGAGATGTGAACGCGTGTAGAAGTAGATCGGGATGATGGGCACCTCGTCCACGAGGATGGCCTCGGCCTTCTGGAAGAGTTCAAGCCGCGCGGCGGCATCGGCGGTGCGTCCGGCCTCGGCGATGAGGCGGTCATACGCCTTGTTGCCCCAGCCGGTTTCGTTCTGGCCGCCGCCGGTCACCCACATGTCGAGGAAGGTGTTCGGGTCCACGTAATCGCCCGTCCAGCCGGCGCGGCAAATCTGGTAGTTCAACTGCCGTTGCGAATCCAGATACACCTTCCACTCCTGGTTCAGCAGCTTCACCTCGATGCCGAGGTTCTTCTTCCACATCTGCTGGATGGCCTCGGCGACGGTCCGGTGCGTGTCCTGCGTGTTGTAGAGAATCTCCACGGCGGGCAGGCCCCTGCCGTCGGGATAACCGGCGGCGGCGAGGAGTTTTTTCGCCTCGGCGATGCCGGGGTTGATCTGCGCGCGGGACGTGTAGCCGGCGGTGCCGGGCGGCGTGAGGTTCAGCGCGGGGATCTGCCCGGCCTTGGTCACGAATTTCACGATGCTCTCGCGGTCGATGGTCATCGCGAGCGCCTGGCGCACACGCTTGTCGTTGAGCGGCGGTCTGGTGACGTTGATGCGGTAGAAATACGTGGAGAGGTAGGGATCGATTCGGATGAGCCCGGGGTTGTTCTTCTGGTAGCCCTCGATCTTCGTCGGCGGCACGGTGTCGGTCGCGTGCAGCTTGCCGTCGCGGAACATCCGCTCCTCGGTGGCCTGGTCGGTGACGGGGAGGAAGCGGATTTCGTCGAGCTTCACCGAGCCGGCGTTCCAGTGCCTGGGATTGCGCACGATGCTGATGAACTGGTTCACCTCCCACCGGCCCAGCGTGAACGGGCCGTTGCAGACGAAGTTCTCCGGGCGCGTCCACTTGTTGCCGCGCTCAAAGGCCTTGCCGTGCTTCTCGACGGTCGGCAGGTGGACGGGCATCCACGACGTGTGGTTCGCGAGCGAGAGGAAGTAGGGCGTCGGCCCCACGAGCGTGATCTGAAGCGTGTGATCGTCCACGACCTTGTAGCCGACCTGGGAAAAGTCCTTGAGCTTCCCGGTGTTGTAGTCCTCGGCGTTCTTCACCACATGGTGCATGTAGGCGTATTGCGCGGCGAGCGTGGGTTCGAGGATGCGGCGGAAGGACTGGTGGAAGTCGCGCGCGGTGACGGGATCGCCGTTGGACCACCTGGCGTT
>JBAYGL010000183.1:0-9608 GCA_041666725.1 Limisphaerales bacterium | reverse complement strand
TCATCGGCATCGCCCAGACGGGAACGGGCAAGACCGCCGCGTTCACGCTGCCGCTGTTGAGCAAGCTCGCGGCGGCCACGGGCCAGCGGCGCGGCACGCGCGTGCTGGTCCTCGCGCCGACGCGCGAGCTGGTGGTGCAGATCGAGGAGAACGTCCGCGCCTACGCGAAACATCTGCCGCTCAAGATGGCGACGGTTTACGGCGGCGTCGGTGAAAACTCGCAGATCAGGGCCTTGCGCGACGGGCTCGACATCATCATCGCCACGCCGGGGCGGCTCATGGACCTGATGGGGCGGCGCTACGCGGACTTCTCCGGCCTCCAATACCTCGTGCTCGACGAGGCCGACCGGATGCTGGACATGGGCTTTCTGCCGTCCATCCGGCAGATCGTCCGCTCGCTCCCGAAACAGCGCCAGACGCTGCTTTTCTCCGCCACGCTGTCGCGCGAGATCGAGGGGCTGACGCACGAGTTCCAGCACGCACCCAAGCTGGTGCAGATCGGACGCCGCTCGAACCCCGCCGAGACCGTCACGCAATGGGCCTATGAAGTGCCGCGTTCCCGCAAGGTCGCGCTGCTCGTCCACCTGCTGGCCGAGCCGACGATGAACATGGTGCTGATCTTCGTGCGCATGAAGCATTCCGCCGACCGGCTCGCGCGCCAGCTCGAAACGCACGGCATCACCTGCGCGACGCTGCACTCGAACCGCTCCCAGAACCAGCGGCTCCGGGCGCTGCGGGACTTCAAGTCCGGCGCGGTGCGCGTGCTGGTGGCGACGGACATCGCGGCGCGCGGCATCGACGTGGACGGCATTTCGCACGTGGTGAACTTCGACTTCCCGATGCACTCGGAGGATTACGTCCACCGCATCGGCCGCACGGGCCGGGCGCAGGCGATCGGCGACGCCATCAGCTTCGTGACGCCGGAGGACCACGGCGAACTGCGCTCGCTCGAGCGCTTCATCGGGCGCGGGCTGGTGCGCAAGCACGCGGAGGGATTTGATTACACGGACCGGCCTGAAGTCCGGACCGCGGGCGAGGCGGGTCCGCAGCGCGGCCAGCACCGGCAGCAGTCGCGCGGCGGCGGCGGGCAGGGCGGCTACGGCGGCCAGCGCAGTTCACAGGGCGGCGGGCACCGTTCAAGCGGGAACCGCCCCGACGGCAGCATCCGGAGCGGGAATCGTCCCGGTGGGAACATCCCGAGTGGAAACCGTCCCGGCGGGAATGTGTCCGGCGGTCAACGTCCCGGCGGCAGGCCGCCCGGTCGCAGCTGGGGCCGCTAAACTGCAGCGGCAGGACTCCGGCGAACGGTGGGCCGGCGCGCGTCCCGGCGGATGGGGCCGGTGAAACCCGCCCCGTCCTGTGTTGCGTCTTGATTTCGGCTCCGTTCCCGTCAGACAGTTTCGCCACGCGAATTTTCAACGACGGAAAGCCGTCGCGTTAACCGCAGAACACAACAACCTTCGACTATGGAACTGACACGCACTGCCTACGGCACCTGGAGCGGGGGCCGCTACATGCATTTCGGCGAGGCCCTCAGCGAGGAGCGCTACCTGGCCTGCATCCGCCGCGCCTACGACAGGGGCATCCGCACCTTCATGACGGCGGACGTTTACAGCAACGGCGAGGCGGACACGATGCTGGGCCGCGCGTTGCAGGGAATCCCCCGCGACAGCTACTGCCTCATCGGCATCATCGGCCACGACATTTATCCCGGCAAACGCGACGGCGCGAAGGGCTTCCTGCGCTTCACCGACCCGCGCCTCCGCAAACCCGACCAATACGCCGGCTACCTCCGCATGGCCGCCGAGAAATCCCTGGAGCGCATCGGCACCGACCGCTTCGACTCGCTGCTCCTGCACAATCCCGACTCCATCGGCTACTCGGACGACACCGCATGGAAGGGCATGGAAGCCCTCAAGCATGCGAAGCTCACCAGCCGCCTCGGCATCGCGCCCGGGCCGGCGAACGGCTTCTCGCTCGACATCATCCAGTGCTTCGAGCGCTTCAGCGGGCTCGTGGACGAGGCGATGATCATCCTCGGCCCGATGGAACCGTGGCCCGGTGGCTACGTCCTGCCCGCCGCGCAGAAGAACGGCGTGAAACTCATCGCGCGCGTGGTGGATTACGGCGGTTTGTTCCACGACGACGTGAAGCCCGGCCACGAGTTCGGCCACGGCGACCACCGCACGTTCCGGCCCGCCGGCTGGGTTGAGGCGGGCAACGCGAAGATCGAGCAGATGCGGCCCATCGCGGAGAAATACAGCATCACGATGCTGCAGCTCGCCTGCCTCTGGACCCTCAGCCAGACGGCCGTCAAGAGCGTCATCCCCACCTTCATCCAGGAAGTCGGCCCAAAGACGAAGCTCATCGAGGCGAAGATCGATGAGATGGCCGCGCTGCCCGACATCCAGCTGACTGCGGACGAGTGCGAGGCCATGCGCCGCATCGGCGACAACAAGGGCAGCATGCACCTCAAGGGCGGCCATCCGGAATTCACCGGCGAAGCCCAGCCCGACCAGTGGCAGCTGAATCCCGACCTGGAGGCCGTCGCCCGGCGCTGGGGTGTGGACCCGAAGCGCGACCTGACCTACGCCCAGGCGGCGTAAGCAAACGTCTGCGCAAGTCCCACCGCCCAAGACCGCCGGTCGCGGACGCATGGTTTTGACATTGCTGCCGGCTGCTTCAAGCTGCCTGCAACCGGCACGCAATGGACATCTTCCTTCAAATCTTGGAATGGGTTGGCGGGATTGCCGCCCTGGGCTGGTTCATCTGGTGGCGGTTGGATCGCTCGGAGGCGGACACAGGGACGAACATCGCGAAGTTCATCGTCACCGGGGTGGTCGGTTATGGCATGGTGCGCTACGTGACCCCGCTGGCGTTGTCCGGCATGGCTTTTGTGGGCGTGCCCCTGCTGGCGGGCTGCCTGATCATCCTGGCGGTTCTCTGGCGGAATGAAATCACAGGTGTTTTAGCGGACCCCCTTGGCGACATCATTGACGGAGGACAGGAGCGGATCGAGGCCAAACCCTATTACGCCATCGCCGAGGCCAGGCGGATGGACGGGGACATCACCGGGGCGATTGCCGCCGTGCGCGCCGAGCTGGAAAAATTCCCCCGGGACTTCGACGGGCGGATGCGGCTTGCGGCGCTTTTGGCGGAGCATTCCGAGGATTTGCCCGGCGCGCTGGCGGTCATCGAGGAGGCATTGAGTCTCAAGAACGTGACGCCCGGCCAGGTCGCCTACGCGCTCAACACGGCCGCCGACTGGCATCTCAAGTTCGCCCGTGACACCGGGTCCGCGCGACAGGCCGTCGAGCGCATCACCACGCTGCTGGCGGGCACCGACGCGGCGCTGCACGCGCAGCAGCGCCTGGCCAATCTCCCGACAGACGAGATGCTGGCGCGAGAGGACAACCGGCAGCCCATCGCCATCCCGGAGTTCGATCGCAAGCTCGGTCTGAGGCGGCGCAAGTTTGTCGCTCCTGAAAAACCCGACATCAACGCCGCTGAACGCCGGCTGCGGGACCGGCTGGCGAAGAGTCCGAACGACTGGGCCGCCCGGGAGGAACTCGCCCGCCTCTACGTCGAGGAGTTCGAGTTTTTCGACCGCGGATTGCAGGAGCTGGAAATCCTCATCACCACGCAGGGCCAGCCGCAGCGCGAGGTCGTGCGGTGGCTGCACCAGAAGGCTGACTGGCAGGTGAAATACTTCAACGATGTGGAGGCCGGCCGGGCCACGTTGAAGCGCATCCAGGAACTCTTTCCCAGGAGCGGAGCCGCCGAGCGCGCCGCCGTGGCCATGCTGCACCTCCAGCCCGTCAGTAAATTCAGCAAGAAAAAAGCCGAGGAGTGACCCTCGGCTGAAGTTGTGGGAAACCGACCCGCGCGGCGCGCCTTACGGGCGCAGACGCAGGGCGATCTGCTTGTCGATCTCCGCCGCCCAGTCGATGTCCGACCAGCCGGCATCCGTGCGCACCTGCACGACGATCTCGGAGATGTTCTGCTCCACCTCGGTGATCCGCACATACACCATCCGCGTGTCCACCTTGGCCACGAGGGAGTTGTTCACGCGGTTCTCAGACTGGAGCACGCCCAGGCCGCCCTTTTCGGCGGCGAGGACCTCCTTCGCCGCAACGAAAACCGACTCCACCGGAATCTGGTAGCGGCTGACGATCCGGTCCTTGCGGAAGGGCACGCCCGCCGACTTGTGGCCGTCCACGGTGCTGATGCAGCCGGTGCCCGCGATTGCGAGGACCGCCGCGCCAATGAAACCGAAAAACATTTTCTTCATGGGCGCGTATGCAATGCGGAAGGCGTGAAAGCGTCAAGCAATTGTTCACCCACCGGGCCGGAAACGGGCGCATCTTGACCTCCGAAGGAGCTGGGGCGCGGCCGATGGGCTGCAGGCCGGTGCTGGTCCGGGCTGGCAGCCCGAACTACTTGCCGGGCCGGCGGCCCGGCCCACTACGGGGCGTCCGTCAGCCGCCACGCGCAACGATTTGTCGGGATGCCCTGGGCGTTGAACTCGCGCTCGAAATCCGTCGTCAGGCCGGCGAGGTCCGCGGGAGTTTCCGCTTCGGTGAAGGCCTTGTCCGCCCGGAAGACGGCGAGCATCTGCTCGAAGTATTCCACATGATCGGTGCGCAGATAGACCACGCCGCCGGGCTTGAGCGCGCGCGCGGCCAGCTCGGTGAAGCGCTCGTTCACAAGCCGGTTCTTGCGGTGCTTCACCTTCGGCCACGGGTCCGGGAAATAGACGTGGATGGCGTCGGTGC
This sequence comes from Limisphaerales bacterium, assembly GCA_041666725.1. Taxonomy (GTDB): domain Bacteria; phylum Verrucomicrobiota; class Verrucomicrobiia; order Limisphaerales; family SXTU01; genus SXTU01. The sequence goes on along the minus strand of JBAYGL010000183.1, from coordinate 4,833 downwards.
TCCCGCGCGGCAGGAGGTGTTCCAGAAAGTAGCCGATCTCGATGCGCACGAGGCTCAGGTTCGTCAGTCCGGACCGGCGACCGCGCTTGTCCGGCTTGCGGATGCGGCCCAGCAGGCGCTCGACGCCGAGGAGGTTCCGCGTCGGATTCCGCCGGGCCCACTCGACGATGAAGGTGCCGTCGCCGCAGCCCAGCTCGACTTCAAGCGGCTGGGGTGTGGGGAAGTGCCCGGCAAGGTCCAGCGGCCGGAGAATCGACCGGAATTCGTGGAGGAGCGTGGGGCGTGATGCGTGATGCGTGAGCGGAGCGCGGGCTTCAGCCCGCAGCGGGTTGGTTGGGTCGTTGGGCGAACTCACGGTCGTTGGAATCGGATGATGCTGCGGCTTGAAAGCCGCGCTCCCTTCACCACTTCACCGGCACGGAGAGCTTCGCGCCGAACTTGTTCGTGTAGAAAAGCTGCTTGTTGGCCTGGCCGAACTCATGGACCAGCTTCGTGACCTTCACGTCGTAGCAGCAATACTCGGCGATCTCGAGCAGCCGGCCTTCCTTATACCATTTGAGCGCCTGCAAGCCGTCGGCGGTTTTCTCCACGCCCAGCGACGCCGTGGCGATGGAGTCCAGCGACAGCCGGTGCGGCAGCGTTTTCATCAGGTCCACCAGCAGGTCGAGCGAGTGCAGCTGCGAGTAGTCGAAGAACTCGTTGTGGCCCTGGAGCACCTCGAAGTCGAAGCGTTCTGTGTTGAAGCCCACCACGAGGTCCGCGCGCCTCAGTTCCTCGATCAGCTCGTTCACCTCGCGCTCGCCGTAGATGCGGTATTCGCCGCGCGCCGTGCTGTAGGTCACGCCGATGCTCATGCCCATGCGGCGGATGTTGCCCCAGCCTCCCACCTCGTCTGCGGACTTCTGCGTTTCGAGGTCGAAATAGACGATGTTCTTCATCTGCTTTTGAAACCGCTGACTTTGAACCACTGACCGGCACTGACCGGCACTAATCCGAGAGGCGGTCCATCGGGGAACGCGTCGTGAAACAGTTTGGTTTCTGGCGCAAGCACGCGCTCCCCCTCACCCCGGCCCTCTCCCAGCGGGAGAGGGCCGGGGTGAGGGAGAGCGGCCACCTTCGCTCAGAGCAGTTTTCACCGCCAAGACACCCGCATTCCGCTGTGCGTTTTGCCTTCATTAGTGCCGGTCAGTGCCGGTCAGTGGTTCAAGTTCGCGCGCGCAGCGTAGCCAGCGTGTCCTGTGGCGGAAAGAAAAGTTTGCCCGGCCTCCGGCCATTCCACACCATCCGGCACTCGTTGAATGAGCGCCGCCGCCGACAATCCATCCGCCGCCCCCGGCACCCCCGCGCCGGCCGCCGGCTTTTCACAGCCCGTGGTCCGGCCTGAAACCTCCCGCTGGCAGCTCTTCAAGGACGTGCTCAACCACGGCGGTCCCGGCTACCTCCAGTTCGCCATCACGAACATCTGCAACGCGGACTGCGGCTTCTGCGGCTTTGCCCGCTCACAGTTCGATGCCAAGGCCCGCAAAAGCGTCACGCTGCAGGAGGCCAGGGACGTCGTGGACATCGCGAAGCGCAACCACATCGGCTACCTGCTCTTCGTCGGCGGCGAACCGATGGCGCACCGCGACCTGCGCGCAATGGTCCGTTACTCGGCGGAGCAGGGCATCCACCCGATGATCTGCACCAACGGCGGCCTGTGGAATGACGACAACCTCAAGGGCCTCGCCAGCGACGGCCTCAGCAGCGTCATCATGTCCATCGACGCCCACGACGTGGCCAGGCACGAGGCCAACCGCGGCCTGCCGGATGTGTGCCGGAAAATCAAAAAGGCCAACGAGTTCTTCAAAGGCGCCGGCATCCAGACCACCGCGAGCATCACGGCCAGCCGGTTGATCGAGGATTACGAGAAACTCCCGCCCTTCCTCCAGTCGCTCGGCTTTGAGAGCTGCACGTTCAGCTACCCGCTCACGAACCTGGCCAGCAGCTATCTCAGTTTCAGCGACGGCGGTCTGGTGAACTTCAACACGGAGGAGCTCATCGCGCTGTTCGACAACATCAAGCGGATGAAGGAGCGCAGCGGTTTTCCGGTGGTGAACCCCACCGAGTCGCTCAACGAGATGCAGCGCCACCTGCGCGGCGAGAAGGAGCAGTTCGGCTGCCTCGGCGGGCACAAGTATTTCTACCTGGACTGGAACCTCGACCTCTACCGCTGCCACTTCTGGGAGAAGCCCATGTGCAAGGTCTGGGAGTGGGACGACTCCAGGCTCATCCGCGACGGATGCACGCGCTGCATGATCGACTGCTACCGCGACCCCAGCGTCCTCCAGCACGTCGCCATCAACGCCAGCGATGCCTGGCACGCGCTCAAGAAGGGCGACCTCGGCACCGCAGCGATGAAGGTGCTCGATTCGAAGAACCTCACTTCGCTCAAGGCCGTGTGGGAAGATCGCAAGTGGATCGGGAAAGTTTGAGTGTCGTGAGCGGCTCCCTCGCGCGCATTCAGCCGCTTCAGGGGGGCTTCACCTGTCAGGACAGGATGCCCCTGCCCGGGCCCGTTATGTCTTGAAAATCCCACGCCGGACGGGAGTAATCGGCCCATCAGATACAGAAGCGGCGCACGCGGCGCAACCGCCCGCCCGTTCGGCATGAGACAAAACGCCAAATTCCTCGCGGTCGCACTCGTGTTGCTGGCTTTCACCAGCGCGCTGGACCAGCCCGCCGGCACGAAGCTCTGGGACTTTTACACCGGGCATCCCATCCAGTCCTCGCCCGCCCTCGCCCCGGACGGCACGGTTTATTTCGGGGCGGACAGCGGGAAGTTTTACGCCTTCGACCCGCAGGGCAGCGGCAAGTGGGAGTTTGAGACGCGTGATGCCCTCGTGGCCTCGCCCGCCGTCGCGGCGGACGGCACGGTGATCATCGGTTCGGCGGACGGCTACCTTTACGCCGTTGGCGCTGACGGCGTGGAGAGGTGGCGCTTCCGTTCAAACGGAAAGATCGTCTCCTCACCCGCGCTGGGAGCGAGCAACTCCGTCTTCTTCGGCACCATGCAAAAGACGCTCTACGCCGTGAACGGCGAGGGCATGAAGCGCTGGGAGCTGGAGCTGGAGGACGCGGTCGTGTCCTCGCCCGCCGTGGCGCGCGACGGCACGATCTACGTCGCATCGCTCAACGGCGTCCTCTACGCGGTGGACTTCTGGGGCAAGGTGAAGTGGAAGTTCAAGGCGTCGGACAAGGTGAACTCCTCGCCGGCCATCGGCCCCGACGGCACGGTGTATTTCGGCGCGTTCGACGGACACGTTTACGCCGTGAAGCCCAGCGGCCAGAAAAAGTGGACCTTCGCCACGGGCGCGGCGGTGCGCGGCTCGGCGGCGGTCGGGCCGGACGGCGTGGTCTATGTCGGCTCCGACGACCGCAAGCTCTACGCGTTCGCGCCGGATGGCTTCAAGCTCTGGAGCTACACCACCGGCGGATGGGTGCGCTCCACGCCGGCCGTCAGCAGCGATGGCACGGTTTACGTGGGCTCCTACGACAACAGCCTGCACGCCGTCAGCAAGGCCGGCGTGAAGGCGTGGGAGTTCGCCACCGACTCCGCAATCTCCTCGTCTCCCGCCATCGCTCCGAACGGCGTGATTTACTTCGGCGGCTGGAACAAGCGCTTCTACGCGGTGAGGGGTGGCGAGGGGCTGGCGGCCAATGCCTGGGCCAGGTTCCGTGGCGACGCCCGCCAGTCCGCTGCGCAGATCGAGTTCACGCCCGCGCAATTCGCCCAGCCTGCAGTTCAGCCTGCCTTCCCGGTTGAAGATTCAAAGCCCGTCGCCGTCACCAGCAAGACCGCCGCCGCCGAGGAATTTGCCCGCGACCAGTCCGCGCGCGAGCTGGCAATGGGTGCGAAGAAAGATTCCGTCACCCGTGCCAGGGCCGCTGCGGTTCCGCCGCCCGTCGCCCCGCCCAAGCAGTCCGATGCTTCCGCCGAGGCGAAGCGCCTCGCCAAAGCCCGGGCTGAAGCGGACGCGAAGGCCGCCCGCCTCGCCGAACAGAAGGCCGAAGCCGAGGCCACACGCAAGATGCTGGCGGACAACGCCCGCGTTTTGAAGGAAGCCGAACTGGCCCGCAAGTCGCAGACGGAGGAAGATTCCCGCCGCGCCCTCTCCGCCGCCGATCTCGCCCGGAACGCAAAGCGCGAGGCCAGCCTGCGTGAAACCGCTGCGCGCAAGGCTGCTGCGGACGCCGACCGTCAGGCCAGGGCCCGGCAGGAGGCGGAACTCAAGGCACAGGAAACCGAGGCTGCGCGCAAGCTCGCCGAAGCGAAGGTGCAGGCCGAGGCCGATCGCAAGGCGGCGATGGAGACCGCCCGCCAGACCAAGCTGCAGCAGGACGCCGAGCGCAAGGCCGCCGAGGCGAAGACCCGCGCGGACGCGCAGCTCGAAATCGAAAAGAGCAGGCAGCTGATCGAAGAGAGCCGCCGCACACTCAAGGCCGCCGAGGAAGCCCGCAAGGCACAGGATAATGAAGAAACCCAGCGCGCAAAAGCCGCCGCCGAGCAGGCCCGCCTTGCCAAAAAAGAATCCGACCAGCGTGCCGCCGCGAAGCTGGCCGCCGATCTGGCCGACGCGAAGCGGGCTCAGGCCGAGGCCCGGGCCGCCGAGGTCGCCCAACGCAAGGCCGCCGAGGAAGCCGCACGCGTGGCCGCGGGTGCGCGCAAGGAGCAGGAAGCCGCCGCCGCCCGCCAGATCGCCGAGGCGAAGGCAGCGAGCGAACTGGAGGCCCAGGCCGACGCCGAGGCCGGGCGCATGCGCGCGAAGGAACAGGAAATTGCCCGTCGGGCGATGG
>JBAYGL010000182.1:0-9611 GCA_041666725.1 Limisphaerales bacterium | reverse complement strand
TGCCGCTGAACTTGGTCACGCCTCCGGCTCGGCAGGAGCCTCGCCCCACCAAAGCGCTGGCACAGGCACAAGCGGCGCTCATTTCTTCGGGGCCTCCTGCTTTTCGAGTTCTTCCAGAATCGAGATGACGCGGTTGCCGCGCTCGACGCTTTCGTCGAGGTGGAACTCGATCTTCGGGGTGTAGCGCAGGACGATGGACCGGCCCAGCTCGTATTGGATCTGGCCGCGGTTCTTGGCTAGCAGGGACATCCCGCGCTGCTTCGCGTCGGCCTTGCCCACGATGCCGATGTAGACTTTCGCCTCCTTCAGGTCGGGGGTGACGGTGACGTCGGCGACGGTGATGAGGCCGGCGTCGCCGGGCGGGAAGTCGCGGCGGATGATTTCGCCCAGCGTGCGCTTGAGCATTTCGCGCACTCGTTCGAGGCGGACTTTCATGACTCAGATGGCCCGGTTCAAAGCGCCTGCTTGACCTTCTCGACGGCGTAACACTCGATCGCGTCGCCGATCTGGAATTCGTTGAAGCCGTCGATGCGGATGCCGCATTCGAGGCCGGAGCGGACCTCGTTGACTTCGTCCTGGAAGCGGCGCAGCGAGAGGGTGACGCCCTCGTAGAGCAGGTTCTTCTTGCGCATGACGCGGACCTTGCCCTTGACGATGCGGCCCATGGTGACGGAGCAGCCGGCGACGGCACCGCCCTTGGACAGCTCGAAAATCTGCCGGACCTCGGCGCTGCCGACGACCACGTCCTTGAGGATGGGCGGAAGCAGGCCGGCCATCGCGTCCTTCACCTCGTCAATCAACTCGTAGATGATGGCGTAGAGCTTGATCTGGACGCCGTATTGCTTGGCCTTCTCGTTCGTGCCGGAGTCAATGCGGGTGTGGAAGCCGAGGATGACGCACTTGGAAGCGCCGGCGAGGTCCACGTCCGACTCGGTGACGGTGCCGACGGCGTGGTGGACGATATCGAGCGCCACCTTGTTGGTTTCGATCTTCTTGAGCGCCTCGACGATGGCCTCGACGGAGCCCTGCGTGTCCGCCTTGACGACGACCTTGAGCGTGAGCTGCTGGTCCTCGGCGATCTTGGCAAAGAGGTTTTCCAGGGTTACGCGGGGCTGGCGTTCCTCGGCCTCGGCGGCCTTCTCGGCAAGCGCACGCTCCTCGGCGATGTCGCGGGCGGCGCGCTCGTTGTCAACGACGACGAATTCCAAGCCCGCCTCGGGCACGCCGTTGAGGCCGAGCACGCGCACGGCGACGGACGGGGTGGCTTCCTTGAGGCGGTCGCCCTCCTCGTTGATGAGCGCGCGGACGCGGCCGTAATGCGAGCCGCACAGAATGATGTCGCCCACCTTGAGCGTGCCCTTGCGCACGAGGACGGTGGCGGTGGGGCCGCCGGCCTGGAGGCCGGACTCGATGACGTTGCCCTTGGCCTTGCGGTCGGGGTTGGCCTTCAACTCAAGCAAGTCGGTCTGGAAAACAATCATCTCCAAGAGCTTGTCGATGCCCTGCTTGGTCAGCGCGGAACAATCCACGAAGAGCGTCGTGCCGCCCCATTCGTCCGGCGTGAGGCCCTTTTCCTGGAGCTGCTGGCGAACCCGGGTCGGGTTCGCGTTCGGGTGGTCGCACTTGTTGACGGCGACGAGGATGGGAACTTTCGCGGCCAGCGCGTGTGAAAGCGCTTCGAGCGTCTGGGGCATCACGCCGTCGTTCGCGGCGACAACCAGGACGACGAGGTCCGTGACGTTTGCACCGCGCGCGCGCATGGCGGAGAAGGCGGCGTGGCCGGGGGTGTCGAGGAAGGTGATCTGCGCCAGCTCACCCTTCTTTTCCGGGTGCGGGACGGTGATCGTGTAGGCGCCGATGTGCTGCGTGATGCCGCCGGACTCGCCGGCGGCGACGTTGGCCTTGCGGATGACGTCGAGCAGCGAGGTTTTGCCGTGGTCCACGTGGCCCATGATGGTGACGACGGGCGGGCGGGTCTTGAGATCCTCGGGCTTGTCGTCAATGGGATCGGCCTCCACTTTCTTGGGCGCGGAGTGGACCTGGCCTTCGCCCTTGGCGCGCTTCTCGACCTCGAACTTGAAGCCGTGCTTGGCGCAGAGCTTGATGGCGATGGGCTCGTCAATGGCCTGGTTGACGTTGGCGAAGATGCCCATCTGCATCAGGTCGGCGATGAGCTGGAAGGGCTTGCGCCGCATCTGATCCGCAAGATCGCGGACGACGATGGGCGGCTTCATCGTGATGACCTGGGCGCTTGCGGGGAGGGCGGCGCGGGGATCGACGGGCTTCGGCGGCGGCGGCGGGGCGGCGGGTCCGCGCTGCTGCTGGCCGTAGCCGGGGCGGCCACCTTGGAAACCACCCCGGTTGTCACCGGGTCGGTTGCCCTGAAAGCCCCGGTTGTCTCCGGGGCGGCCACCTTGCGGGGGCGCGGCGGGGGCGCGGCGGTCGTCACGGGAGGGTTCGGGGCGGCGGGCACCAAACTTGGAAAGGTCAATGCGCCCAACGAGCGCACCCGTCTGGGGTTTGGGCGGTTCGGGCGGCGGTGGTGGTGGCGAAACCACCGGCGTGGGCTGCGCTTCGACCACGGGAGCAGGCTTCACCTCTGGCACCGGCGGGGCGGAAGCGACCGGGGCGGGGGCTCCTGACGGTTCGACTGCGGCAGGCGGCGGCGGGGGGGGCGCATCCGGTCGCGCCACTTCGGGGGCCGCTTCGGCGGCGGGCGCGGGTGGCTCCGGCGGAGGCGGCGGTTCCGGCTCGGGGGCTTTGATGATGAGGACGGGCGCCGGAGCTTCGACCACGGGCACGGGGACGGATGGCTTCAACGGGCCGAGTTTTTCCTCGAGGAACTCGGCGGTGATCTTGTCCAGGGAGCTGGAGGGAACCTTGGCTTCCTTGATGCCCAGTTCTTTGGCAAGCGCGAGCACCTGCTTGCTCTCGATGCCGAGCTTCTTGGCGATGTCGTAAATGCGAACGGGCATAAATGCTTGCGCGCCCGGGAGGGAAACCTCGCGGGCGCGCTCAAAAAACCAGCCTACGCAAGCGCTCCGGCCAGCGGGCCGGTCTTGGCCGCTTCTTTGATGGCGGCCAGCACCGTGCCGGCTTGCTCGCCAATCTGCGGAATCTGCTTCAAATCATCTTCCTCGGCCTGCGTGATCACGTCTTCCAGCGCGTGGAATCCGGTGTTCACCAGCGCCTCGGCGATTTCGCGGGACACGCCGGGCACCGCGGCAAAGGCATCAATCGCGTGCTTCACCTTGTCCTCGATGCCGACGCTGGCGACGGCCTCCGCCTCGATGTTCACCGCCCAGCCGGTCAGGCGATGGGCGAGGCGGGCATTCTGACCGCGTTTGCCGATGGCGAGGGAGAGCTGGCTTTCGTCCACGAGGACTTTCACCGCGTGGTTGACCTCGTCCACGGTCAGAGACTTGAGGATCGCGGGTGCCAGCGCGTTCGTGACATACGTCTTGATGTTCGGATCCCACTTGATGATGTCCATCTTCTCGTTGTTCAGCTCGCGGACGATGTTCTTGACGCGCTGACCACGGAGACCGACACACGCACCGACCGGATCCACCTTGGAGTCGCGGGAATAGACGGCGAGCTTCGTGCGGAAGCCCGGCTCCCGTGCGACGCCCTTGACCTCGACGGTGCCGTTGGAGATTTCGGAGACTTCGAGTTTGAAGAGCTTCAGGACAAATTCCGGCGCGGCGCGGCTGAGGATGATTTCGGGGCCGTGCGGGCCGTTCTCAACCGCCTTCACATAGCAGCGGATGCGCTCGCCGACCTGATACTCCTCCGTCGGGACACGCTCGCGGTTGGGAAGCAACGCCTCGTAACGTCCCAGGTCCATGATGACATCCGAGCGTTCGAAACGGCGCACGGTCCCGCTCACAATGTCGCCGACCCGGTCCTTGAACTCCTCGAAAATGAGCGCCTTTTCAGCCCGCCGGACCTGCGAGAGCAGGGCCTGCTTTGCATATTGGGCCGCGATGCGTCCGAACCCGGTGGGCGTCACCTCGACTTCCATCTCTTCACCGATCTGCGCGTCCGGCTTTTTCTTCCGGGCCTCATTGAGCGAGATCTGGTCGTGTTTGGAGATGACTTTTTCGGCGATGAGAAGCTTGGCGAAGGCCTTGATGTCGCCGGTCTTGGGATCGATGATGCAACGCAGCTCGCGGGCCGGGCCGACGGCTTTCTTTGCGGCGGAGACCAGCGACTCCTGCACAGCAGTGACCAGGACATCCTTGCTGATGCCCTTTTCACGTTCCCAAAATTCCAAGATGGCTAGAAAATCGGCATTCATAATTCGACCCGTGCCTGCGCCCCATCAAGGGCAAAAAAAAGTCGGAAAAATTTCCGACTTCCCACGCTGGCGAACCAGCATCTCGTTTTACCATGCGCAACTTAGGGAGGCCTAAAATGACCGTCAAGCTTCAATTCCGGCCCCGGCGGCGTGCCGGGCGAGAAGATCGCGGCTCACGGCGGGGATATCCGAGTCCGCCGTCAGAGGCACCCGCTCCACAGGCATCTGCCGCCGGAACCACGTTCCCTGACGGCGGGCGAACTGCCAGGTCCTCGTCTTCACCAGCACGACCGTCTCCGCCAGCCCGCGCTCCCCGCGCAAGTGCTCCACCACCTGCCGGTAGCCGATGGCCTGCATCGCGGTGGGGTTGCGCTCCAGGCCGTCTGCCAGCAGCCGGCGCGTCTCGTCCACCAGGCCGGCGGCAAACATGGCTTCCACCCGCGCCTCGATGCGGGCACGGAGGTCGGCGGGATCACGATCAAGAACGAAGACTTTCCCCGCCTTCCGCGCTCCAGGCTCCGCATTCCATCGGGCGCGCTGGGTGGAAAATGGCCTGCCCGTCAGCCGGACGACCTCGAGTGCGCGCACCACCCGCCGGGGGTTCCGCCGGTCGATCCACGCAAACGTCTCCGGGTCGCGTCGCTCCAGTTCGGCCAGCAGCTCCGCCAGCGGCATGGCCTCCAGCTCCGCCCGCACTTGAGGGTCCGCGGGCGGCGCTTCGCCCAGGCCTTCGAGCCACGCCCTGAAATACAGCCCCGTCCCGCCGCAGAAAACCGGCGCCCGCCCCCGGCCCTGGATGTCCCGCACAGCCGCCCCGGCCAGGCGGAGGAACTTCGCGGCGTCGAACGACTCCGTCAGTTCCACCACATCCAGCAGATGGTGTGGCACACGCGCACGCTCGGCGGGCGAAGGCTTGGCCGTGCCGATGTCCAGGCCGCGATACACCTGCATCGAGTCCACCGAGATGATTTCGCCGCCGAGCAGCTCCGCCAGCGCGAGCGCGACGACGCTCTTCCCGACGGCGGTGGGGCCGGCGAGGAAAACTGGCGCGTGCGAAATGGCGGCGTTGCCGTCGTGCATCGCTGCGGCTTTACGCGAAGCACGTCCAGAGGCAAGCTTGCAGTGCCATGCGCCACATCATTGCACCGATGACGCCCGCCGACTTTCCGGACGTGCTCGCACTCTGGGCCACGACCGAAGGCGTCGGCCTCAACGAGTCCGACACGCCGGAAAACCTCTCCGCCTACCTCCGGCGCAACCCTGGCTTCAGCCTCGTCGCGCGCGATGCCGAGAGACGGGTCGTGGGCGCGGTGCTGTGCGGTCACGAGGGCCGGCGCGGCTACCTGCACCACCTCGCGGTATCGCAGGATCAGCGCGGCCTCGGCCTGGGCAGGCTTTTGGTGGACACCTGCCTTGCGGAACTGAAGAGCGCCGGCATCACCCGCTGCAACATCTTCGTCTTTGCGGACAACGACGACGGCATGGCCTTCTGGAAACACACCGGCTGGGCGCTCCGCGACGACTTGCGGATGATGCAGAAGCAGCTTTGAGATCCAACCTGCGTCTTCCCCGTCGGGCGCGGCCGGCTTGTTTTCGCTTTGAAGCCCGCTCCAGCCCGTTCAGTCTGAACCGGCAACCGACATGAAAAAACTTCTCCTGACTTTTTTCCTCCTCGCCGCGTGCGCCGGCCAGGCGGCCGACACCAGAATCATCTTCATCGCCGGGAAGCCCAGCCACGGGCCGCTCGCGCATGAGCACCGCGCCGGCTGCCTGCTTCTCGCGAAGTCCCTCGCAGGCGTGAAGGGCGTCGTCACCGAAGTCCACACCAACGGCTGGGTCGGCGATGAGAAGGTCTTCGAGGGCGCGGCGGCCATCGTGGTTTACAGCGACGGCGGCGGCGGCCATCCGTTCCTCCAGGGCGACCGGCTCCAGAAAATCGGCGCGCTCATGCGCAAGGGCGTCGGCCTCGGCGCGCTCCACTACGCTGTGGAGCCGGTCACGGAGAAGGGCAACGCGGAGTTGCGCGATTGGATCGGCGGCTGCTTCGAAGCAGACTGGTCCGTGAACCCGCACTGGGACGGCGATTTCAAGGTGCTGCCCAAACATCCGGTCACCAGCGGTGTGAATCCCTTCAAAATAAACGACGAATGGTATTTCCACATGCGCTTCCGCGACGGCATGAAGGACGTGCTGCCCATCCTCAGCGACGTCCCGCCCGCGAGCACGATGAGCCGTCCCGATGGAGCGCACAGCGGCAACCCGGCGGTGCGCGAGGCCGTCAAGAGGGGCGATCCCCAGCACGTCATGTGGGTTGCCACGCGCCCAGGCGGCGGGCGCGGCTTCGGCTTCACCGGCGGCCACAACCACCTCGGCTGGGGCAACGACGACCAGCGCAAGCTCGTTCTCAACGCCATTCTCTGGATCGCCCATGCCGACGTGCCCGCCGGCGGCGTCGCGTCCACCGTCACGCAGGAAGAACTCATGATGAACCTCGACGCGAAACCGGCCCCCAAGCCCAGAGTCACGCCCGCCAAAAAGGCGGAGAAGTAGAACCTGACGCGTTTCATTGCCCTGCGACGCGCTGTCGCCAGGCCGGGTCTGCTGCAAAATTGGGATCAACGGCCTGCTTGACCGGCCCTGCTTCCCGCGTAACCTGCCTTCCGAATCGGGGAGCCAACCGGCCGCGCGTGCGGCGAAGGCTGAGAGGGCGACGCGGGAGCGCCGCCGACCCTTAGAACCTGCTCCGGGTAATGCCGGCGAAGGGATATGCCATTCCGGCCCCCTTCCCCCCTTCCTGAAGCCTGCAACGCGGAAACGCGCGGTTACTTTGAACTTTGAACCTGAAACTTTGAACTCCCTATAGCCATGATCGCCGACCCCAAAACCTCGTTCGAACCGCACAGCAGCGAGCAGCTCCCCAGCAGCTCCAAGATACACGTCCCGGGAGTGATTCATCCAGACGTCCGCGTGCCCATGCGTGAGATCGCCGTCACCGACACCAAGTCCTACACCGGCGCGGTCACGCCGAATGATTCCGTGCGCGTCTATGACTGCTCGGGGCCGTGGGGCGACCCCGAGTTTACCGGCACATCCGAGCAGGGGCTGCCTGCGCTGCGCGCCAAGTGGATTCGCGACCGCGGTGACGTGGAGGAGATTGACGGTCGCGAAGTGAAGCCACAGGACAATGGCTATCTCTCTGGCAAACACGCCGAATACGCCAGCAAAGCGGAGAAGAATCGCCTCGTGGAATTCCCCGGTCTGACTTCGCAGCGTCGTCGTCCACTCCGCGCCAAGGTGGGCAAGGTCGTCACGCAACTCGCCTACGCCCGCGCTGGCATCATCACGCCCGAGATGGAATTCATCGCCATCCGCGAGAACATGGGGCGCGCGAAGATTGCCGAGATGTCGAAGGACATCGTTCGCAACGATCTCAACAAGCAGCACGCCGGTTCATCGCAGCTTGGCAAGAGCGCTTACACGCCCAGCATTTTCAGCCGTTTCCCGCAGCGCATCCCTGCGCAGATCACGCCCGAGTTCGTCCGCGATGAAGTCGCTGCCGGCCGTGCCATCATCCCGAACAACATCAATCACCCCGAATCCGAGCCGATGATCATCGGGCGCAACTTCCTCGTGAAGATCAACGCCAACATCGGCAACAGCGCCGTCGCATCGAGCATCGAGGAGGAAGTCGAGAAAATGCGCTGGGCCACCAAGTGGGGCGCGGACACCGTCATGGACCTCTCCACCGGCAAGAACATCCACGCCACCCGCGAATGGATTCTGCGCAACTCGCCCGTGCCCATCGGCACAGTGCCGATCTATCAGGCGCTCGAAAAAGTCGGCGGCAAGGCCGAGGACCTCACTTGGGAACTCTTCCGCGACACCCTCATCGAACAAGCCGAGCAAGGCGTGGATTACTTCACCATTCACGCCGGCGTGTTGCTGCGCTTCGTGCCGCTCACGGCTAACCGCATGACCGGCATTGTTTCACGCGGCGGCAGCATCATGGCCAAATGGTGTCTCTCGCATCACCAGGAGAATTTCCTCTACACCCACTGGGACGACATCTGCGACATCATGGCCGCCTACGACGTCGCCTTCAGCATCGGCGACGGCTTGCGTCCCGGCTCGATTGCCGACGCCAACGACGAAGCGCAATTCGGTGAACTCAAAGTGCAGGGCGAACTCACCACGCGCGCTTGGGCCAAAGGCGTGCAAGTCATGAACGAAGGCCCGGGCCACGTGCCCATGCACATGATCGAGGAAAACATGGCCAAGCAACTCGAATGGTGCGGCGAAGCGCCGTTCTACACGCTCGGCCCGCTCACCACCGACATCGCGCCCGGCTACGACCACATCACCAGCGGCATCGGCGCGGCGATGATCGGTTGGTATGGTTGCGCGATGCTCTGCTACGTCACCCCGAAAGAGCATTTGGGATTGCCCAACAAAAAAGACGTTAAGGATGGCGTGATTGCCTACAAAATCGCGGCGCACGCCGCAGACTTGGCGAAAGGGCATCCGGGTGCTCAATACCGCGACAATGCGCTCTCGAAAGCCAGATTCGAGTTCAGATGGGAAGACCAGTTTAACCTGTCGCTTGATCCGGTGACGGCCAGAGAATTCCACGACGAAACCCTGCCGCAAGAAGGAGCGAAGACAGCCCACTTCTGTTCCATGTGCGGGCCACACTTTTGCAGCATGAAGATAACGGAGGATGTGCGGAAATATGCAGCGGAGCAAGGCATTGCGGAAGAAGAAGCGTTGAAAAAGGGAATGGAAGAAAAATCCCGCGAGTTCACCGAGAAGGGCAGCGAGCTTTACGCAAAGGCGTGATTCTGAGAGCTTGACGGTGTAGCGTGTCGTAAACCAAACGACCGTCCCTGATGAAGCACATTGAACAACTTGCGGAGCACGGGCAGCGCCTTGTCGGCGGAAAGACACTGCTTGCTCGGGCAACCGGGCGGTTCTACACGCCCGAAATTCTGGCCGAGCAACTCGCTCATGCCCTCATCGAATCTGCGGCTGACTTCAGTGGCCGCGAGGTTCGCATCATTGATCCGTTTTGCGGTGATGGTCGGCTCGTGGTGTCGTTTCTAAGGCAGGCGGCAAACTCGCGCGCTTTCCGCAAAGCACGCTTTCAGGTGTCGCTCTGGGACACGGACAAGGAAGCTGTCGCGGAGGCTGAGGCAAAGATTAAAGCTTGGGCTGGCGCAAAGAAAATAGCCGTGAAGGTGGATGCTCGCGCACACGATACTTTCTTGAATAGCCTCGAGGCTTTTGCGACATACGACATTGCTCTGACAAATCC
>JBAYGL010000181.1:0-9614 GCA_041666725.1 Limisphaerales bacterium | reverse complement strand
CTGCGCCGCCGCCCGGCTTGCCGCCGGCACGCCCCAGCTTCTGAAGGTCGAGGCCCGCATCGCTCAACGCGTGAAGCTGCTGGGCAACCGCCCGGTGGACTTCACCGAGTTCGAGCCGTCCTCGATGAAGAAGCGGAACATCGACTACTTCGTCCCGCTCAAGCCCTATGTCAGCGAGCGCGAGAAGGGCGTCTGCTACATCGCCTTCGAGCACCGTTGGGCGCGTTTCGTCCACCACTACCGCGACAAGCTCGAGGCCTTCGCCAAGCGCTACATGCTGATCGTCCACCCCGTGTGGGCCACGCCGCACGGCCTCATCAACTACTACCTTCCCAGCATCTGGCCCGGCACCGACCCCGTCTTCGCCTGTGTCAGCGATCCGCACGATCTCGACACCCTCCCGCGCCAGTCCCCGCGCCACGTCGTCATCCCGCGCTACTGCTCGCACTGGGTCAACCCGGCCGTCTATCCGCAGGTGCCCTTCGAGAAGAAGGACATCGACATCGTGATGCTGGCGAACTTCGGCAAATACAAACGCCACTTCGCCCTGTTCAAGGCGCTGCGCGACATGCCGCGTTCCGTGAAGGTCGTCTGCATCGGCCAGCACAACGACAGGCGCACCCGCGAAGTCCTGCTCGCCGAGGCCGCCGCCTACGGCGTGGCCGACCGCTTCGAGCTGAAGGAGAACGCGCCGGACGACGTCGTCTTCGACTGCATGGCCCGCGCGAAGGTGAACCTGATCATGTCCAAGCGCGAAGGCTCCTGCATCGCCATCGTCGAGGCCATGTTCGCGAACACGCCCTCCGGCATGTTGAAGGACGCGGAGGTCGGTTCGCGCGTCTTCATCAACGAGCACACCGGCCGCTTCCTCACCGACGACAACCTCGGTGCGCAGCTCATGGACTTCATCGCCAACGCCGGGAAGTATTCGCCGCGCCGGTGGATGATCGAAAACAAGCACGACTGCCACGGCAGCAGCGCGGTGATGAACGAGGTCATCAAGCAGGAGATGCTCAAGCGCGGCCAGGCCTGGACCACCGACCTCTGCCCGCTCCACTGGCGCCCCGACCCCCAAGTCCTCCGTCCCGAAGACCGCACGCTGATGCAGGCCACCTACGACGACATCCGGAACAACGTCGGCATCCAGATCGACCTGCCGAGGAAGTAGAGGACGGCCACCGATGGCGCGGCGCACGGTCTCCGGGTGCCCGTCGTCAGGGATCAGGCGGCGGCGAGCGTCGGGCGGCGCGAGCCGCGTGGTAGGCGGCGACTTCCGCCTCGGTGGCCGGGAGGGGCCAGACCCAGTCGCGGCCTTTGAGCCAGTTCACGGAGTCACCTGCTTTCGACGGATCGACAGGAGTGGCGTCGGCCCCATCGTCCTTGAAATCCTCGCCGACCGACCACAGGCGGAACTGTCCGTCGGCTTCCAGTCGGTAGCGGAGTGGCTGCCCATCCATGAAGTCGCGCGGCACAGCCGGGAGAATAGTGGGCACAAGTGCGCTCAATTCCGTCGGAAAACCGCCGTGCTTGAGGCGGTGCCGGTGCAGCGCGATGGCCGTGAGAGTGAGGCGGGCCTGCACGACAATAGTAGCGTTCCGGACCATCTTCGCGGTGGACCAAACCTCGAAGGCGTCATCGTCGAAGAGCTGCCAAAAACTTTTGCTTGGTCGTAGCGGGGTCAATGTATGCGCTTCAGCGAGGCCTCGCTGCAACGAGCCGACGGTCTTTGCGGTCTGCCACGCGTTCACCATGCCGGTTTGCAGCTTCAACGCAGCGCGTTCTTCGGAGTAGGAAGTCCAAAACGGCCAAGGAAGCAATGGAAGCGTATCACGCAGGGTGTCCAATGGAGCGTCGCGAAGTGCGGTCGTCCAAACGTCGGGCGGACCCGCAATTGCTGCGGCCATGCCGCCGCGTTGCATTTGTGCCGAGGTCCACAACGCGGGCAGGTTCGTCCGAAACATGGCCATGGATTCGATGGTGTAGGCGCGCTCCATCGAGAATCCGTCGAGCACTGCTTGGAGCGCGTCCTGTTCCAGCCAGAGTTGCTGGATTTCCGCGAGCTGGGCATCGCTCCAACCGGGAAACCGCAGGGCTTCCCAAGTCATGGTGCTGCTGCGCGAAACGAGCCGGTTGTGAATCAGCAGACCGATGACAGCGCGGGGGTTCTGTGAACGGAGTGCCAAACGAGAGGCGGCCCGCCACCAGCGCCAGGCGTCGTCCACAGCATCGAAACGGAGGTCGTGCAAGGTTGCGGAGACCAGCCAGTCCTGGCCCTTGGTGGTCGCCATGAACCATTCCGTCTCGGAGCCGGTGAGGAATTTTGCGGCATCGAATGGGAAACTGAACGCGGGCAAATCCAGTGTGGCAGCCAGTTCTGAAAGTCTCTCCCGGTTGTCAGCAAGGTGGGCGGAAAAATCTGGCCACAAGTCGGCGACGAGACGCTTGTCGTTCTCACGAGGCAGGCTGGGTTGTTTCCAACTCACCATCGCCCGGCCGGGGGCTATCCCGACCATCGGCCACGGGCGATGCAGATTCTCCCCGCTATTGTCCGGGCTGGGCAGTCGCTCGACGGCTTTGCGATATTGAGTGACACCGTTGCTCGCTGCCAGTGGCGGAGGCGGCACATGGCCCGCGAGCGTGAGGCGCTCACCTTTCGCAAGGAGCTGGCGTTTGTAGGCTTCGAGCTGGGCCTTGCCGCGCTCGTGCGCCAGCCACAAGCCTAACACTGTCAGCACAAGGAAACCGAGCAGCCACCAGCCCAGCCTCAATGCTGCTGGTTTTCTTGGTGAGGGCAACGGCTCGGGCACGGCGGCATTGAATCTCATTCCATTTCAGTTCGCAGCGCATTTCTCCCGAGGGAAAGCGGCGTCGGCGCTGCGCTCTGCCGCCGCACTCCAAAATCAATCCTCCGGCCTCTCGCCGTGCGGGGCCATCTTCACGAGCCTGGGGTCGAACTGGCCGAGGATTTCCACGAGGTCGCCCTGCGCGGCCATCACCTGGTGGATGTCCTTGTAAACCATAGGCACCTCGTCGAGGCCGGCGCTGATGAGGTGGACGCCGGCTTCCTTGAGCACGCGGTTGACCTTGTGCCACTCGAAGGTCGCGGCCGCCTTTTTGCGGCTCATCACGCGGCCCGCGCCGTGGGACGCGGACTTGAGCGAGGCCTCGCTGCCCTTGCCCCGCACGACGAAACCGGGCGAGGCCATCGAGCCGGGGATGATGCCGAGGACGCCGACGCCCGCCGGGGTCGCGCCCTTGCGATGCACGACGACGTCGCGCTCGACGCCGCCGATGACGTGCCGCTCCTTCCACGCGAAGTTGTGGTGGTTCTCCACGTCGAGGAGGACTTGCAGGCGAAGGTGCTCGGCGATGTGCTGGTGGATGAGCGCGTGGTTGGCGGCGGCGTAGTCGCCCATCAACTCCATCGCGGCCCAGTATTCCTGGCCCTCGGCGGAGTCGAGGCAAAGCCACGCGAGGTGCTTGTGCTCCTTCGGCAAGTCGGGGTGCAGGCCCATCGCGAGCTGGCTGTAGTGGTCGCAGACCGCCGCGCCGGTCCCGCGGCTGCCGCTGTGCGAAAGCAGCGCGACGTATTCGCCGGGCGGCAGCTGGCTTGGTGTCCCGCCTTCAGGCGGCTCGGGCACCCTACCGCCTGAAGGCGGGACACCGAACGGCTCGCGGACGGTGAAGATACCAAACTCGACGAAGTGGTTGCCGCTGCCGCTGGTGCCGAGCTGCGACCACGCGCGGTCCTTGTTGCGCTGGGTGATCGGGCTGACGTTCCAGTCGGCGTCGAGCACGGCGTGTTGACGCGGCTGTTTGAAATGCGCGCCGATGCCGAAGCGCGTCTCGTCCTCGATGGCCTTGATGAGCCGCTCGCGTTTGCGGTCCAGCTCGCGCACGGGGAGATCGAGCACGGTCATTTTCATGCGGCACGCGATGTCCACGCCGACGGCGTAGGGGATGACGGCGTTGTCGGTGGCGAGCACGCCGCCGATGGGCAGGCCGTAGCCGACGTGGGCGTCCGGCATGAGCGCGCCGGCGACGGACACGGGGAGCTGGCAGGCGCGGGCCATCTGGTTGACGGCCTCGGGTTCGAGCCCCTCGCCCCATTGCTTCCACGGCGCGGGTGCCGGCTGGAGGTCGCGGCCGGATTTGAGCAACGCCCGGGCGAACTCGCCGCGCGATGCGTCGTCCGTGAAGTCCGCCGGCCGGCGCACAACGGCTTCAACCTCGGCGGGGAGCTGCTGCTTGTCGCCGCCCTTGAGAATGAACCGGGCGATGAATTCCATCCCGCGCCGCGTGGCTTCACCGGGCGGCACGCCGAGACGGATGAGGTCTTTGGTGTTCATGGTCGGCGCGGGGCCGCCGGCAAAATAGCCGTCGAGTCTGGCGGAAGAAACCACTTTTGGAAGAGGAGTGCGGATCGGGCAATAATTGCGCGAGGCCGGCCTGCTTTGCGCAGTGATTGCGCGAGGGCGGTTTGGGAAAGCGTGGATTTGGCCGGAATCCTGTCTGGCACGGCTGTTGCGTGTGGTCCCTCAAATCCGCGCCCGCTGTGCGTGCGCATGCGTCTGTCAACACACTCAAGCCAAGCCTCAAACACCATGAAGAAGATCACCCAATCCGTCCTTCTGGCCGGCGCGTTCACCGCGCTGGGCCTCATCACCACCGCCACCGCCCAGGAGCAGAAGGCCCCGCAGCGCGGCGGTTTCAACCCGGAAGAGATGCGCGCCCGCATGACGGAACGGGTTCGGGAGCTGCTTGATGTGAAGAACGAGGACGAGTGGAAGCTGATCCAGACGCGGCTTGAAAAGACCCAGGAGGCCCAGCGCGAAGTGCGCAGCCTCAGCGGTGATCTCCGGCTGCTCTTCAGTCAGGGCGGCGATCAGGGTGGCGAACGCCGTCCCGGTCGTGGTGGCCCGGGCAGCTTTGGTGGCACGCCCAATCCCGACTCCGAAGCGCTCTCCAAGGCTGTTCAAGCCAAGTCTCCCACCGACGAGCTGAAGCAGAGGCTCGCCCGCGTGCGCGAAGCGCGGAAGGCCGCCGAGGCCAAGTATGAGAAGGCTGCGGACGACTTGCGCCAGGTGCTCACCGTGCGCCAGGAGGCCACGCTGGTGGCCATCGGCCTGTTGAAGTAACGGCCCAACCGGAAAACTGGATGAGCCTGCCCGACATTGCGGATGCGCCGATGCGGGAGCTGCTGGAGCGGATGATCGCCGCCCGGCAGCTCTCGCCGTTGGATGCGCAGAGCTTCGCGAAGCTTGGTGCGCAGGCGGACGCCTCCGAGGCCGCCGTGCTCCGCTGGCTGGCGAAGGAATACGACGTGCCGTTCACCGCGCTGGACGCCGTCGAGCCGGACCGCCAGGTGCTCTCCCTGTTCCCCGCGCGCGTGCTGTTGAAGGAGCAATTGCTCCCGCTCAAGCGCACCAACGGCGTGGTGGAGATCGCCACCAGCCGGCTCTTCGCTACGCAGGGCCTCGATGCCCTCAAGACGATGACGGGCCTTTCGCTCAAGCCCGTCCTCGCGCCCACCGAGTCCATCCAGCGCGAGATGAAGAAACATCTCGGCGTCGGCGCGGACACCATCGGCACGCTCAACGAGGAGGCCGGTCTCGAAGTCGTGCAGGAAGGTTCCGCGGACGACAGCGACCTCGACAGCGCCGCCGAGGACGCGAGCATCATCCGCTTCGTCAACCAGGTGCTGCGCGATGCCATCGAGCTGCGTGCGTCGGACGTTCACCTCGAACCGTTCGAGGATGAGTTCCGCATCCGCTACCGCATTGACGGCGACTTGCAGGAAGTGCCCGTGCCGCCGTCGCTGAAGCGCTTCCAGCCCGCCATTGTTTCGCGCGTCAAAATCCTTTCGCACCTGAACATCGCAGAGAAGCGCGTGCCGCAGGATGGCCGCATCAAAATCCGCGTGGACACGCACGAGGTGGACATCCGCGTCTCCATCATCCCCATGCTCCACGGCGAGGCGGTCGTGATGCGTCTGCTGCGCCAGAACTCGAAGCTGCGCGGCATGAGCGACCTGGGCATGAACCATCGCGAGCTGGAGTGCTTCAAGCGCGTCGTCCAGCTCCCCCACGGCATCATCCTCGTCACCGGCCCGACCGGCAGCGGCAAGACCTCGACGCTCTACACCGCGTTGAACGAGATCAACGACCACGTCCGCAAGATCATCACCATCGAGGACCCGGTCGAGTATCAGCTCAAGGGCGTCAACCAGATCCAGGTCAACGAGAAGTCCGGCCTCACCTTCGCGCGCGGGCTCCGCTCGATTCTCCGCCACGATCCGGACGTCGTGCTCATCGGCGAAATCCGCGATCACGAGACGGCGCAGATCGCCGTGCAGGCGTCGCTCACCGGCCACCTGGTCTTCTCCACGCTTCACACGAACGATGCGCCCGGCGCGCTGACCCGCCTGGTGGACATGGGAATTGAGCCATATCTCGTCGCCAGCTCGTTGGAAGCCGTGCTCGCCCAGCGTCTCGTGCGCGTGCTCTGTCCGCACTGCAAGGCGGTGGATGATTCGCCCATCGCCGCCGCCTACAAGGCCAAGCTGGGCATTCCGCTGAACCACAAGATTTACAAGTCTGTCGGCTGCCGCGAGTGCCGCAACACCGGCTTCCACGGCCGGAACGCCATCTTCGAGTGGATGGACACCAACGTGGAAATCCGCCAGTTGATCCTGCAAAACACCTCGGCCGACAAGCTTCGCGACGCCGCGATCCGCGACGGCATGAGGACGCTGGCCGAGGACGGCTGGCGGCTCGTCCGCCAGGGTGCCACAACCGTCGAGGAAGTCCTGAGCGTCACGACGGCCAAGGAAGTTTCCCTCACCAGCGTGGACCAGAAGGACGACGGCGGCGAGACGGCGGCGGAACTGGCCGTGGCGAGGTGAATTGATGAAAGTGTTTTCCCCAACCGAAAGCCTTGCCTTCAATCCCGAAGGGATTGCGTCTCTCAGCCCAGGGTTGCGAGGCACGAGCTACCCTGGGTCGGTATTGCGTTTTGGCAGCAACCCCAACGGGGTTGTGGCGTCGCGCGAGGACGGATGGGCGCAACCCCGATGGGGTTGGCCGGCTCGCCAACGCCAATCCCAGGGTAGCTCGTCTCTCGCAACCCTGGGCTTTGGGACGGAATCCCGTTGGGATTCAACTTCGGCTGCTCATTGTCTTCCCCAAATCTTTGGGGACTTCGGCGTTTTACTTCGCTCATGACCACCTTCCAATATCGCGCGTTGCAGGCGAACGGCTCCGTGGCCGAGGGAGTGCTGGAGGCCAGCGGACGGCAGGACGCGTTCAAGCAGATGGAGTCACGCGGTCTTCGCCCCATCAGTTTAAGCGAGCGTGCCGATGGCGCGACCAAGACCATCACCGCCCCGTCCAAGCCGGCCGCGAAGGAAGCCAAGGCACCGGCGAAGTCTCCGGGCAAAGACGCTTCTCCGAAGGACGCGAAGGCCGCCGCCAACGTCCCCGCACCGGTCAGCTTCAGCCTCGGCGCGCCGAAGATTTCCGCGCGGATGCTGGAGAACTTCACGCGCCTGCTCTCCAGTTTGCTCGCGGCGGGCGTGCCCTTGAGCCGCGCGCTGGTCATTCTCCAACGTGAGGCCGCCAGCCCGGTCGCGCAGGCGAAGTGGAAGGAAATTCACGACCTCGTGGTGGATGGCATGACGCTCGCCGACGCGATGGCGAAGTCGCCGGAGGTTTTCCCGCGTGTTTACGTCGCGATGGTCGAGGCCGGTGAGACGGGCGGCTTCCTCGACGTGGTGCTGGCGCAGATCGCCGACTTCCAGGCGAGCGAGAAGGAGATGAAGGGCAAGGTGATGACCGCGATGCTCTATCCGGCCATCCTGCTCGTGCTCGCAATGGGTGTGCTGGTCTTCCTGCTCGTGTTCTTCATCCCGCGCTTCCAGCTCGTGTTCCAAGGCTTCGGCGCGAAGCTGCCGGTGCTCACTCAGATGATCATCGGAGCAAGTGACGTGCTGCGCAGCTACGGCGTCCTGCTGTTGCTCGGCGTTTTCATCGGTGGCTACCTCGCGCGGAACTGGGTGACTTCGCCGACGGGCCGCCGCGCTTGGGAAGGCTTCGTTTTGAAAGTGCCGACCATCGGCGGGCTGGTCGCGCAGTTCGCCATGTCGCGCTTCTGCCGGATGCTGGGCACGCTGCTGGGCGCGGGCGTGCCGCTCATCGCGTGCCTGAACGTCGCGCGCCGCTCCATCGGCAACCAGATCCTCGTGGACGCCGTCACCCATTCGATTGAGCGCGTGAAGGAGGGCAAGGCCCTTGGCCCGAGCCTTGGCGACTGCCGCGTGCTCTTCAGTGGCTCGACGCTGGAAATGATTTCCGTCGCCGAGGAAAGCGGCAAGCTCGACGGCGAACTCATCCGCATCGCCAACGTCACGGAGGGCGATCTGGACCGGCAGTTGAAGACGGCGGTGGCGATGGCCGAACCGCTGATGCTCTTCGTGATCGCCGCGTTCATCGGCACCATCTTCATCGGCATGGTCATCCCGATTTTCACCCTGCAGGAGCACATCAAGTGAACACCATGAGTGGGATTAAGATTAAGATTACGAGTAAGATTAGGAGGCCATCCACCGCCTCGGCTCTTACTCGCAATCTTAATCTTGCTCTTAATCCTCCCCGCCTTTCCGCCCAACCGACCCTTTAACCTGAAAACACCATGAACATCCGCAACGCAACACCTCTCAACCCTCAACTTTCAACTCTCAACTCGCCGCGCGGCTTCACGCTCATCGAGCTGCTGCTCGTGCTCGTCATTCTCGGCATCCTTGCCGCCATCGTCGTGCCGAAGTTCAGCGGGCGCACCGAGCAGGCGCGCGTCGCGGCGGCGCAGACGCAGGTCGCAGGCTTTCGCACGGCGCTCGACGCCTTCGAGGTGGACACCGGCGGCTACCCGAAGGGCAGCGCCGGTTTGCAGGACCTCGTCCAGCAACCGCGCGATGCGCAGGGCTGGAAGGGCCCCTACATGAACGAAATTCCGATGGACCCGTGGCAGCACCCCTACGTGTATGTCTGCCCCGGACGCAACAATCCCAGCAGCTACGACCTCTACTCCCTCGGCCCCGACGGCCAGGAAGGCACCGAGGACGACATCACCAACTGGTCGAAGACGAAGTAAGCCTCCGGCAATGAAGTTTCGCACCGCCATCACGACGCAAACACGTCCGGAGCGCGGGCTTCCAGCCCGCAGCGGCAGCGTTGTGTCGAAGACGTGCGGCCTGTCGCCATGCGAGTTGCCTGGCGTTCGACGCTCTCCTCCTCACCCCGGCCCTCTCCCGCCGGGAGAGGGAGAACGTCAGTCAGCGGTGGAGCAAGCTGGATCGCCTCTTGCCACCGGGCGCGTCCGTTGCTGTTCCCTCTCCCAGCGGGAGAGGGTCAGGGTGAGGGAGAACGGTCACATTGACTCGGTGGTGTCCGGTTCGCCCGTTTCGCGTTTCGCATTTTGCGTTTCGCATTCCCGGCGCGCCTTCACCCTGATCGAGATGATTCTCGTGATGGCGCTGCTGGCCATCATCGTCAGCGTGTCGCTGCCGACGCTCAAGGGCTTCTTCCGCGGCCGCGATCTGGATTCCGAGGCGCGCCGGT
>JBAYGL010000180.1:0-9618 GCA_041666725.1 Limisphaerales bacterium | reverse complement strand
CGATGGACACCATCAATGAGCCGTTGCATTGCGGCCCGGACTGTGACGGCAGCACATGGCATGAGCCAAGGAAATCCTTCCCCCGGCGTTGACGGTGCCGTGTCTGTGTTCCAGATTGCCGCCCGGAAGTTGTGACCACTGCGAACAAAGTCACGGTGCTGAGGATTCTGCTGGTGCCGTTCTTCGTCGTCCAGGTGCTCTATTACGAGCGCACGGGCGAGGAGGGGCACCGGCTGGCCGCGGTTTTGTGCTTTGCCATCGCCGCCATTGCGGACGGCTACGATGGCTACCTCGCGCGGCGTTACAACCAGAGGAGCGAGCTGGGTGCGCTGCTCGACCCGCTGGCGGACAAGCTCCTCCTTGTCTCGGCGCTGGTGCTGCTCACGTTCGACAGGCGTCCGTATCTGCCGAACCTCCCGCTCTGGCTCGCGGGCACGGTCATCGGACGCGATGCGGTGCAGGCCATCGGATTCGCCGTCCTGCACTACACTCTGGGCAAGGTCCCCATCCGCCCCCGCCTCATCGGCAAGGTGGCGACGGTCCTCCAGATGGTGACTGTTTCGTGGGCCCTCCTCAAATGGCCGACCGACTGGCTCGGTCATTTGTCGGCTGCCGCCGCCGTTTGCACCGGCATTTCCGGCGTGGTTTACGTGATGGATGGCATGAGGCTGGCCGGGGCCAGCCCGGACAGCGCCCCGCTGCCCGGAGATGCGCCCGAAAAACCTTCCCCCTGAAACCCATGCCACACGAACTGAAACTGAAAGAAGGGGATGCGGCCCCCGCCTTCACCGCGCAGACCAGCGGCGGCAAGACCGTTTCACTGGCCGATTTCAAGGGGCGACCGGTCATTCTCTACTTCTACCCGAGGGACGACACGCCGGGCTGCACGAAGGAGGCCTGTGCTTTCCGGGACGTATTTGCGGACTTCGCGAGGAAGGGCGCTGTCGTGCTCGGAGTGAGCACGGACACCGTGAAGTCGCACGACAAGTTCGCCCTGAAGTTCAAGCTGCCGTTCCCGCTGCTGGCGGACGAAGACCGGCGCATCGTCGAGGCATACGGCGCATGGGGTGAGAAAACATTCATGGGTCGCCGTTATCCGGGCATCCATCGCGTGACCTTCCTCATCGGTGGCGACGGCTGCATCCGGAAAATCTGGCCGAAGGTGAAACCCGGGGAGCACGCCGTCGAAGTGCTGGCGGCGCTGTAGCCCGGCCCTGTAGCGCAAGCCTCCGGCTTGCCGTGCCGCCGGCGTCCCCGCCGGCCCTTCTGGACTTCCAGCAGGGCGACCGGCGGTTTATCACTCCGCCCATGCTGTCGCCCGCCCGCCGCATCATCGCGCCCGTCCTGCTCGCCGTTGCATTCCTTTCACTGGCGTCCACCCGGGCGGCTGACTCTCCGGCACCCCGCGCGTTGCGCATATGCCTAGTCTCCGGAGCGCAGGACTCCAAGCCCTACAGCACGGATGATTCGCTCGCCGCGCTGGCCCGTTATCTGGAGAGCGAGCACAAGATGACCTGCACCGTGCTCACCTGGGACGCCGCGACCGCCGGCTTCCGGGACATTGACCAGTTGCTTCAAGCGGACGCCGCCGTCTTCTTCGTCCGGCGCAAGACGCCGAACGCGCACAATCTTGACGTGCTGCGGCGCTTCTTCGCCTCGGGCAAGGGTTTCGTCGCGCTGCGTTCCACCAGCCACGCGTGGGAGAACTGGCCGGACTTCGACGCCGAGGTGCTCGGCGCGAAATACGCCGGCGCAAAGGGCGGCAACTTCGGCAACGCGGACAAGCTCACGCGCAAGCCGCACCCAATCTGGGCCGGGACGGAGGACTTCGACACCAAGTGCGACATCTACCGCTACGGTCCGGTCGCGCCCGGCACGCAGGTGATCATGGAAGGCGGGAACAGGAACGGAGTCATGCCGGTGGCGTGGACGCGGGTGCATCTCGGCGCGCGGCTCTTCCACATCGCGCTTGGCTACGCCTATGACATGGAGAAGCCGTCCTTCCGGCGCATCGTCGCCAATGCACTGCGTTGGGTGAGCACACCGGAGCCGAAGACGGCTCCGTGAAGCCCGCGCCGCCGCGGTGCCAGCCCACGAGGAGCGGAGCAAAATGACTTTGCGCTCGACGGTCCGGCCCCTAGACTTCACGGAACACTATGGCCAAGCAAATCGCTGAAATGCTCATCGAGTCGGTGACGACGGAGTTGCCGGACACCAAGACCATCCTCCTGAAATGGCCGGAGGGCTACGAACAGGACTTCAAGACCGGGCAGTTCATCACCGTGTATTGGCCGGACACGCCCAGCTACAAGCGCGCTTACTCGCTGAGTTCATGCGCGCTGGACCGGGGCTATTATGAAATCACCGTGAAGCGCGACGGCAAGATGGGGACGCGCATCGTGGACTGGGCCAAGCCCGGCGACAAACTCTGGGTCATCCCGCCCACGGGCCGGTTCCTCCCCGTCTTTGACCCGCCTGGCAGGCACCTCATCTGCATTGCCGGCGGCAGCGGCGTCACGCCCTTCCGTGGCTTCGCACGCGAGGCCACGCGCCGTCACCTCAACACCCGCATCACCCTCCTCTACACCGTCCGCACCACCAACGACATCATCTTCCGGGAGGAATTCCAGCAGCACGAACAGGAAAACGAACAGTTCGATTTCTACGTCACCTGCACCCGTTTGCACGCGGATGATCCGTGGACCGGCCGCCGTGGACGCATCACTGCGGAATGGGTCAAGGAGCACATCCACGACCCGGCAAACACCGTCTTCTACGCCTGCGGCACCAACGAACTGGTCGAGGCCACCGAGCACCTCGTGCTCGACGAACTCAAGCTCCCGAAGGAGCAGATGAAGACGGAGAAGTGGGGTTAGGAAATTTCAAATTTAGAATTTGAAATTGCCAATTTGAAATTACTTTCATGCATCGCGACATCCTCTTCCTCCTCAAGCACGATTTCCCCGACGGGCCCGGCGCGCCTTACTACTGCCCCGAGTGCGCCCAGATCACCGGCGCGCTCGCCTGCTACCCGCAGCTCCGCCACGTGCTGGACGTGCGCTACGTGGACTTCCCGCGTCCCCGGAAGGAAGTCCTCTCGCTCATCGGCGAGGCGAACCAGAGCTGCCCCGTCCTCGTCCTCGCCGATGGCCTGCACGCAGCTGTGAAGGGCGTCGAGATCGGCACCTTCAACGGCCTGCACTTCGTCTCCGGCGCGGCGGCGATCGGGAATTACCTCTCGCAGGTGCATGGCGTGGGCAGGCCGCACTGAAACTTGTCAACGGCCCCAACTGCCAATCCATAATCGCAAATCTCAAATGAACCTCAAACGCACTCCTCTCTTCTCCGCCCACCAGCGCGCGGGCGGCAAACTCATCGAATTCGGCGGCTGGGAAATGCCCGTCCAGTATTCCACGATCACGGACGAGCACCTCTGCGTCCGCCGCGCCGCCGGCATCTTCGACATCTCGCACATGGGCGAGGTCATCGTGCGCGGGCCGTCGGCCGAGGCCTTCCTCAACGCCACGCTCACCAACGACATTCGCAAGCTTGCCGTCGGCCTCGGCCAATACACGCTCATGTGCCACGAGCACGGCGGGGTGATTGACGACCTCTACGCCTACCGCCTCGGCGCGCAGGAATATCTGCTCATCATCAACGCCTCCCGCATCGAGCCGGATGTGGCGTGGCTCGAACAACGCCTCGCCGCCTTCCCTCAGCGCGCGGATGTGACGCTCACAAACGTCTCCGATCTCACCGCCGCCGTCGCCATCCAGGGGCCGAAGACGCCCGGCCTGCTCGACCAGCTTTTCCCGGCCGAGTCCACCGGCGGCACGCATGTTACGAAGCCGAGCGAGCTGAAGAAAAACCAGATCGCGCAGTTCGCCTTTGCGGGCCAGGTCGTCTGCGTGGCGCGCACGGGCTACAGCGGCGAGGACGGCTTCGAGGTCATCACGCCCGCGACGCTCATCGAGGCGGTCTGGGATCAAGCCCTGAAGCTGGGCCACCCGTTCTGCCTACAGCCCTGCGGCCTCGGCGCACGGGACACGTTGCGCACGGAGGTTTGCTATCCGCTCTACGGCCACGAGCTGGACGAGAACACCACGCCCATCGAGGCGGGCGTCGGCTACTTCGTCGCGCTGGAAAAAGGGGAGTTCACCGGCCGCACGGTGCTCGCCTTGGAAAAGGCCGGCGGCACGAAGAAGAGGCTCATCGCGTTCAAGATGACGGACAAGGCCCCGCCGCCGCGTCCGCACTACCTGATCTGGGCGGACGGCGCGCAGGTCGGCGAGGTGGTCAGCGGCACGCAAAGCCCGTCGCTCAACAACGGCATCGGCATGGGTTACGTCCCGCCGCAGTTCGCGACGATTGGCGGCAGGATTGAAATTGAAATCCGCGGCCGCCGCTTCGCCGCCGAGATTGTGAAGAAGCCGATTTACAAGCCCGCCGCCTGAACCCACACTCCGCCCCCGACATGAACACGCAAGTTCCCGCAGATTTGAAATATGCCAAGAGCCACGAGTGGTTGCGCGTCGCCGGCGACGTCGCGGCCGTGGGCATCACCGACCACGCGCAGCATGAGCTGACCGACGTGGTCTTCGTCGAGCTGCCCGCCGTGGGCCGCAAGGTGAAGGTCGGCGAGGCCTGCGCGGTGGTCGAGTCCGTGAAGACCGCCAGCGACATCTACGCGCCGGTCAGCGGCGAGGTCGTCGAGGTCAACAAGGCGGTTTCGGACAATCCCGCCTTGGTGAATACCGAGCCCTACGCGGGCGGCTGGTTCTTCAAGCTCAAGGTGGCGAACGCGGCGGAAGCCGGCGCGCTCCTCTCGCCGGACGCCTACAAGGCGCAGATCGGCGGGTAGGCAGAAGGTTGAGAGTTGAAAGTTGAGGGTTGAGAGGCGAGGCGGGACCGAACACGACGCGCGACTCTCAACTCTCAACTTCCCAATCACGCGGACACGATGTTGTTGCGCACCGCGTAGCGCACGAGTTCCCCGACCGAGTGGAAGCGCAGCTTGCGCATGATGTTCGTGCGGTGGGTCTCGACGGTCTTCACGCTGATGTTCAGGGCGCTGGCGGCCTCCTTGTTGCTCTTGCCCTCGGCCAGCAGCTGCACGATTTCCTTCTCGCGCGGAGTGAGGCGGCTTCCGATGTCCTCGGCCTCGATGGATTGCGCGCCTTCCTTGAGCGTGCTGTCGGAGATCATCTGGGCGATGCGTGAGGTGAAGTAGTTTTTGTGCGAGCTGACGGCCTTCACGGCGGCGACGAGTTCGCGCCCGGCGTCGGACTTCAGGATGTAGCCGCGCGCGCCGACCTTGAGCACCTCGGCGGCGATCTGCTCGGACTCGTGGACGGTGAGGACGAGGATTTCGGTGTTGGGCAGCAGCTTCTTGATTTGCCGCGCGGCTTCGAGACCGTTGAGCTCGGGCATGGTCACGTCGAGCACGCAGACGTCGGGCATGACAGCTTTGGCCTTTTCCACGGCCTGGCGGCCGGTGCCGGCCTCGGCCACGACCTGCCAGCCTGGCTGATCCTCCAGAAGGGCCTTCATGCCTGTCCGCACGATGTCGTGGTCGTCCGCGATCAGCAGCTTGAGTGTGCTCATGTTTGTTCCTCCGGTAGCGGCACCACGACCATCACGGTCGTGCCGCGGCTGTTTGAGTTGATTTCCAGGGCTCCGCCAAATTGCCGCACGCGCTCCCACACGCCGGCCACGCCGACGCCCAGCGCAGAGACGTTGCCGTGCACCTTTTCCAGCTTTTCCGGAGGAATGCCGGTGCCATCGTCGCGCACCTGGAGGACGACTTCGCCGGGCTGGCGGGTCAGCTTGATGAAGGCCGTCTTGCTGGCGGAGTGCCGGGCGACGTTGGTGAGCGTCTCCTGCACGATGCGGAAGAGGGTGACTTCGATGTCGCTGGGGAGGCGCTCGAATTCGGCGGGCATGTCCACCTCGGTCTTGATGCCGCTGCGCTGCATGAAGCCGTTGGCCAGCCAGCCGATGGCGGCGGTAAGGCCGGCCTCCTCCAGGAGCGGCGGGTGGAGCAGATAGGAGATGGTGCGGATCTCCCGCGAGGTCTGCTCCGCCATCGCGGCGGTGTCGGCGACGAGGTTCCTCACTTTCTGCGGCGCGTCGGGCACGAGGTTTTCGATGCGGGAGAGGTTCACCGCGATGGCCGCAAGCGTCTGGCCGGAGTTGTCGTGCAGCTCGCGTGCGATGCGGCGGCGTTCCTGGTCCTGCGCCTGCATCAGGTGGCCGGAAAGCTGCCGGAGCAGCTCTTCCTTCTGGCGGCGGTCGGCGATTTCGGACTGGAGGCTCGCGTTGGCCTTGGTGAGTTCGCCCGTGCGATCGCGCACGCGGCGTTCCATCTCTGAAAAGGCACGCTCCAGCGTCTTCTCACGCCGCCAGCGCTGGAGGGAGAGCGCGGCGGCCAGCCAGACCATCGCGATGGACAGGATACGGTTCCCCAGCTCGGCTTCGAGCGAGCCGCCGGGCGGGCTGCGCATGAAGCCGACGACTGAAAGCCCGGTGGCTGCATAGCCCACGTAGAGCGCCCGCTGGATGTTTTGCGACCACAAGGCCAGCAGCACCGGGGCGACGTAGAATGAAGCGATGGGGAAGGCCGTCCGCTGGCCGAGGTCGAGCATCGCGATCACCGCCAGACTCAGGCCCGCCGCCGGCATCTGCCAGTTGGTCACGAGCCACTGGACTGCGGGCGGAAGCGGTGAGGAGGCAGCCGCCACGCCGCGCCGCCGCGCCGTTGAAGCCATGCCGTTTGAGCTGGCGGGGGATGCGGACGCGGAAGGCGGATTCATGCGAGCTGACGGGCCAAAAGTAGTTCCCGGGATGCCTTGAAGCAAGCACGGCCCAGTAAGGTGATTTGTGGAGTGATGCGTCGGGCGCGCGGAGGGGCAGCGAGGGTTCGACACCGCACGGCGGGTGGTCTATGAAGCGTCCATGAACTTCACCTTCCGGGCGTGGACCCTGCTCTGCGCGATGGTCGCGCTGGCCCCGGCTCAGGAATTTGACCTGCTCCTGCGCGGCGGGCGGGTGGCGGACGGCACGGGCAACCCCGCCGTCTTCGCCGACGTGGCGGTGAGAGGCGGACGCATCGCCGCCGTCGGGCGCGTGACCGGCACCGCGAAGCGCGTGGTGGACGTGAGGGGCCTCGTCGTTGCGCCCGGCTTCATTGACGTTCACACGCACGCCGAGGGCATCGAAGACCAGCCGCGCGCGGAAAACTTCCTGCGCATGGGCGTGACGACGCTCGTGCTCGGCAACTGCGGCGGCTCGCGCCTGAACCTCGGCGCGTATTTCAAGGAACTCGAAGCCACGAATGTCTCGCCCAACGTCTGCTCGCTCATCGGCCACAACACCGTGCGTCGCCAGGCGATGGGCGGTTCCTTCATGCGCCCGCCGACGGATGCCGAGCTCGCGAAGATGAAGGGTCATGTTGATCAGGCGATGAAAGACGGAGCCGTCGGGCTTTCGACGGGCCTGATCTACCTGCCCGGCACGTTCGCGAAGACGGAGGAGATCATTGATCTCGCCAAGATCGCCGGCGCGCACGGCGGCATCTACGCCAGCCACATGCGGAGCGAGGGCGAGTCTGTCTTCAAGGCGCTCGACGAGCTGTTCCGAATCGCGCGAGAAGGCGGCACGCGCGGCCACATCTCGCACATCAAGCTCGCCGGCAAGTCCTACTGGGGCCAGACCGGCAAGGTCATCGCCGCCATCGAGGGCGCGCGCGCCGGCGGCCTCGACATCACGCAGGACCAGTATGTTTACGCCGCCTCCAGCACCGGCCTCTCGCAGCTCATCCCCGACAGCGCGCGCGAGGGCGGTGCGGACAAGTTTCGCGAGCGCATCAGCGACCCGGCGCAGAAGGCCGACATCACGAAGCGCATGAAGGACAGTCTCCGCAAGCAGGGCCGCGACGACTACGCTTACGCCGTCATCGCGAATTATTCGAAGGACAAATCTCTCAACGGCCTGAACGTGGTCGAGGCCGCGAAGAAGAAGCGAGGCAACGACTCGCTCGACGACCAGGTGGAACTGCTGCTGGAGATTGAGAAGAGCGGTGGAGCATCCGCCGTCTTCCACGGCATGAGCGAGGACGACCTCCGTGAGTTCGCGAAGCACCCGAACACCATGTTCGCCTCCGACAGCGGGGTGCGGAAGTTCGGCGAGGGCGTGCCGCACCCGCGCGGCTACGGCAACAACGCCCGCGTGCTCGGCGAGTATGTGCGCGAGGGGAAGCTGCTCCGCCTCGAAGATGCGGTGCGCCGAATGAGTTCGCTCCCGGCAACGACCTTCAAGCTCAAGGACCGCGGCCTCGTGCGCGAAGGTGCGTGGGCCGATCTCGTCGTGTTCGACCCCGCGAAGGTCACGGACAAGGCCACGTTCAAGGAGCCGCACCAATACGCCGTCGGCTTCAAGCTCGTCACGGTGAATGGCGTCGTGGTGGTCGAGGACGACAAGCACCTCGGCGCGCGGCCCGGCAAGATCATTAGGATGAACCAGCAATGAGCAGCGCTATCCAAACCAGCAACCGAAAGTTCTACCTCCTCGTCGCTGCGTTTCTGCTGTGCGCTGTGCTGACGGGCGTCATCACCGCGTCTCGCAGCGGGCCGACGGAGCTGGAGCGACTGAAGACAGAACTTCGAGCGAAAGGGGAGAAGTTGACGCTGGCAGAACTGCTCTCCGGCGCGGGGCAGACGAATCATCCACCGTTCCGCACGAATGACTTGGCTCGCCTCGCCAAGACTCTCACGGCACAGAGCAAGCAGGTCGAGAATCTGGAAGTGATGCACCACCTCGGCTACGGGCTGGCGGAGCCTGTCTGGGCACGGACCAACTTGCTCACGTCGGCCAGCCGTAGTTCGCCGGGCAGCACCGTCGAGTGGAGCGCGTTGGAGGCCGATTTGGCGGCGATGGAAACCGTGCTTGCTGAAGCGGAAGCGCTAGCGTCGGTCCCGGATGTTCACGCAGGCATGAGATACGGGTTTCCTCTGGATTGGCCCGAGTATCGCCGTCACAAGGTCATTATCGCCCGTTGGCTCGCCGTCGCTCACGCCATGCACATTCGAAGCGGGAACTACTCAAAGGCGTCGGCAGCGCTTGAGGCAACAATTCACCTTGGCGACTGGCATCGAGAGGAGTTGTCGCTCATTGACCAACGGCTCCGGGTCGGCCTGTTGACGACCGCCCTTAGGTTGACGTGGTCAACCACACAGTCGCGGCGGGTTTCGGAGGCACAACTGGCGGCACTGCTGAACCATTGGAAGGGAGCAGTGATCTTTACCAACTTGTCTCGTGCGTTGGAGTTTGAGCGCGCGAGGGGTCTCAACGCCTTCGCAAATGTCCATGCGAATGGAATCAACTCCATTTACGGTCCGACCGGAAACCAACGGGAGCCGTTGGCTCGTTTCACCCGCAATTCCGACGAACTCTTTTTCCTTTTGGAGTTTCAATCTGTGCTCACCCAGGTGCGACTTGCTGAGTCAGCCAAGTCTTGTGCCATAGCGAATCGCGAACTGGTTGCCAGCGATGTGGAACGTGAACGAAGCATTCGTGGCTGGAGTGGACTTCGTTACAGCGTGTCCTCGCTACTGTTCGTTG
>JBAYGL010000179.1:0-9674 GCA_041666725.1 Limisphaerales bacterium | reverse complement strand
TGCGCCTGCCGTCGGGTGAGAAGAACGGGCCGCCGTCGTAGCCGGGCGTGCTGGTGAGGCGGCGGACATTCGATCCGTCGGCATTCATCAGGTAGATGTCGCCAAAGTAGGCGGGGTCCGTCTCCATGCGCTTGCGGTCCTCCGGCGAGAGTTTCGAGAGCGGGAACGCGTGGCGCAGGGAGCAGAAGACGATGAGCTTGCCGTCGGGCGAGTAGCTGCCCTCGGCGTCATAGCCTGGCGCGGCCGTCAGACGGCGGACGTTGGAGCCATCGCGTTTGGACACGAATATCTCCATGCGGTCGTCGTAGTCCCAGGCGTAGCGACGCGACTTGCCGCTTGCGCGAAAGTCGAGCTCGGTCTTCTGCTTGGCCTTCGCCTCCGGGTCGGTGTGCGTGCTGGCGAAGAGCACGTCGTCGCTGCCGGGGCGGAGAAAGGCGCAGGTCGTCTTGCCGGTGCCGGTGGAAACGCGGTTGATGTCACCGGTCTCCAGGTTCAACAGATAGATCTGGTAGAAGGGATTGTCCGCCTCGCGCTCGCTCTGGAAGACAAGGAACTTTCCGTCGGCGGAAAAATAGCCTTCCCCACTGCGCCGGCCTTCGTAGATAAGCTGGCGGGTGTTGGTGAGGAACCGGGCTTCCTTCGCGGAATCGTCGGCGCGCAGCGGTTGAACCGCGGCGGCAAGCGCGGCGAGGAACAGACAGAGACGTTGGCTCATGGGAGACATGGACGTAAGAACTGGGACAATGGTGAAGACGCTTTGAGCGAAGTGCAACGCCGGAGCTGTTTGGTGCCGGAGCTGTTTGGTGTCCACCCTTCAGGGTGTCAGGACGCGAACACGCTAAAGCGTGGACACCGAACGAAACGCTCGCGTTCGACGGCGGGCTGCGTAGCTTGGCCGCGTTCGACCTGCGATGAACTTGAACCTGGAATTCCTGCTGCTTTGCGCGCTGGTGACAGTCCTGCCGGCGCAGCAGCCCCTGAGCCTGGAGAAGCCGCCCCCGCCGCCGGTGATCCACGAAGTTTCGCCCGGCGTTTTCCAAGTCGGCGATGTGAAGCTGGAGAAGACCGCGCGGCGCATTTCATTTCCTGCGAGACTCAACATGACCAACGGACCGCTCGAATACCTGCTCGTCACCACGGCGGGCAAGACGCACGAGAGCGTGCTGAGCACGGACATCGCGCCGCATCACCTGCAGGTGGCCATGCTGCTGCTCGGCGCAAAGGGATCGCAGGCCGCACCGTTGACCAACGCCCCCTCCGGCGGCCCCATCACGCAAGCGGGCGGGCGCAACCCGCCCCTGCCGGGCGAGCCGGTCGTGCTGGAGGTGTCCTGGACACAGACGGGAAAAGCGCATCGAAGGCGGCTCGAAGAACTGGTCTTCAACAGACGCGCCAACGCGCCGATGACACAAGGCGAGTTCACCTTCACCGGTTCGCGCATGTGGCAGGGCCGGTTCATCGCGCAGACGGAAGGCTCGCTCATCGCGCTCGTCACGGACCCCGACGCCATCTTCAACAATCCCCGCCCAAACCGTGACGCGGACGACACCTGGATGGTGCGCCGGGAGGTCGTGCCGCCGATGGGCACATCCGTTGAAGTGAGCATCACGTTGCCACCTCCGGCCAAGACTCCGGCCGGGGTTGAGAAGTAACGGAGCGCGGACGCCCACGTCCGCAGCTCTCAGCCGGAACGATGCAGAGGGAGCGCGGCCTTGAGGCCGCAGCAGGGTGGGATTCAAAGGGGTCAACGAACTCTTCCAGGCCGCCCGTGCGGGCGAGCCAAACGGTGCGGATGAATCAGGCTGTGGTTCGGACTCTAACGATCCGAGAGACGAACGATCACACCCGCGCCGCCGTCTCTCCCCCCGGCCGGGGGGAGAGATGGCCCCATCTTCCCGTTCGGCTGACGCCGAACAAGGAAGACGGAAAGAAACATACAAGAGACACGATGAACACAGGGAGGCAGCGGCTGCGGACGTAGGCGTCCGCGCTCCGGTGTTTCTGCGCGTGTAAGTTTTTACGCCCTGTGGCAAATTCTCCCGCGATGGATCACAACGCCGACCCGCTCAACAGCGTCATTGACGAGGTGATGGCCGGCCATCGGGATGCGTTCCGCCACATCGTCCGCGCCTACGGACTGAGCGTGCGCGGGTTCATCGCCAGCCAGCTTTACCATCTCGACGACGTGGACGACCTGGCGCAGGACGTGTTCCTCGCCGCATTCGAGAACCTGGGTTCCTTCCGCAAGGGCGATGATTTTGGCGCATGGCTGCGCGGCATCGCCCGCAACAAGGTGAAGATGTATTTCCGCAGCCGGGTGCGTCGTGAGAGCGCGATCGAGCGCTTCCGTTCCGAGGTCAGTGAACTGGTCGAGGCGGACCTGGAACAGGCCACGCTGTCCGTAGAGGAGGAGCAGCTGGCGCGGCTTCTCCAGTGCGTCAGCAAGCTGCCGGACAAAATGCGCCGCATCATCCAGGGCGGCCTCGAAGGCCAGAAGGCACAGGCGCTCGCGGAGGCCATGGAGACTTCGGTCGCCGCCGTTTACGTCACCAACCACCGCGCGCACAAACTCCTGCGCGAGTGCATGTCGCGGAAAGGCGCGTGATGGACAAGGACCTTCAGGATCTCGTCGCCGCCTGGCTTCGCAATTCAGACTTGTCCGAGTCGCGCCGGGACGAACTGCTCGCACGTCTGCGCTCGGACGGCGCCTTCCGTCGTGAGTTCGTCGGGGAAATCCAGATGCACGGCTACGTGCGCGCCGCGCAGTCCTCCGAGCCGCGCTGGCCGCTGCTCGAAGAAGCGATCGGCGGTCACGAGGAGCCGGAGGCCCTCGAGGATTCCATCATGGCACGGCTGGCGCACCTGCCGGTGCCCGCACGCCGGCGCGCGTGGAATCCGTGGTGGGCCATCGCCTCCGTCGGAGTCCTTGCCGCGGGAGTTTTTCTTGCGGTGCGGCAGGCGAAGGATGCGGCGTGGCCGCCAGGAACTTCCGCCTCCAGTCCTGGCGGGACAGCGGCCCGGCTGCCCGCAGTGGCCATGCTCTCGCGCGTGGTCGAGGTGGCCTGGGCGGACGGTGAACCCGAGCGACAGGAGGGCGCGGAGCTTCCGGCCGGCTGGCTGCGGCTGGCGCTGGGCACGGTGCAGATCGACTTGTTCTCAGGCGCCCGGCTGTTTGTGGAAGGACCGGCGCAAATCGAGCTGCGTTCCACCGGCGAGGCATTTCTGCTGGTGGGCAAGGTGGCCTGCGAACTGGGCGAGTCCGCGCGCGGCTTCCGGCTGCTGACGCCGGGGCTGACGGTTGTGAACCAGGGCAACTCCTTCGGCGTGAAAGTCTCCGAGTCGGGCGAGCAGGAGGTTCACGCGCTGGAGGGGAAGGTCTCGATTGAACGGACGGGCGAGCTGGGCACCAGCCAGCTTTCGGCCAAGCAGGCGCGCCGTCTCAAGGAGGACGGCCTCGCTGAAACCCCGTTTCGTCCGGAGGATTTTCCCGGCATGGAGCGCGTCCGTGAACGCGAACAGGCCGAGGCGGCGCGCCTGATGTCCGCGTGGCGCGCGGTGGCGGACGATCTCGACCGCGATCCGTCCATCCTCGCGCATTTCAACTTCGAGGCGCAGTCGCCGCTGGATGCGACTCTCCGCAACCGCACGCGCGGCGAGGGCGCGGCGGGCGACGGCCAGATCATCGGTGCGCGCTGGTCGCGCGGCCGCTGGCCGGGCAAGGGAGCGCTGGAGTTTCGCGGACGCGGGCAGCGCGTGCTGTTCGGACTGCCGGGCACACACACCTCGCTGACCCTGCTGGCGTGGGTGCGCGTGGACGCGCTGCCACAGCCGGTCACGGCGCTCCTGATGACGGAGGACGCACTGCCGATGGAATCGGACGAAGAGAGGAAGGGACAACCCCCGGCGGGACTTGCAACGACCGGCGGCAGGCCGTTTCGCTGGGAGCTGAAGGCCGGCGGCGAGCTGGGGTTTGAACTCTGCCGCGATCCTGCGCCGGGAACGCGGCAATGGGACGCGAATTTCTCCCCGCCGCTGCTCGTGCCGGAGCGGCATGGCCAGTGGTTGTGCCTGGCGGTCGTCCATGACGCGGCGCGCGGCGAGCTGACGCAGTTCGTCAACGGCGTGCCCGTCTCGCGGCACAGGCTCGCACCGGGGCTGCCGCTTTCACTCGCGCACCTCTCACTCGGCAACCTCAGCGTCACCGAATCCGAGGCCCGGCAGGGCGTGAGCTTTGGTTTCTTCGGCGCGGTGGACGAGCTGGCGGTGGCGGTGCGGCCGTTCAGTGCGGCGGAGTTGCGGCGCTATTACGAAGTCGGCCGGCCGTGAAGTTCCCGGTTTGATCAAGGTGGCTTGTCCCTCCGTCTGAAATTCACCATGCTCCCGGTCATGCCGTTTACGATCCGTCACGTCATCATCGTCACGCTTGCCAGCCTGCTTCCGGCCACATCGGGCGCGGCGGACAGGATCGACTTTTCCCACCAAATCGTCCCCATTCTTCGCGAACATTGCGGCGAATGCCACACGGGCGACAAGAAGAAGGGCGGCTTCAGCCTGAACGACCGTGCCTCGCTGCTCGCGGGAGGCGAAAGTGGCAGGGCAGTCATCCCCGGCAGCGCAGCCAAGTCCCCGCTCATCGAAGCCGTCACCACGCGTGATCCCGACAAACAAATGCCGCCGAAGGGCGCGCGGCTCCCGGCGGAGAAGGTGAAGCAATTGCGCGAGTGGATTGATGCGGGCGCGCCATGGGAGGAGGGTTTCGCATTCAAGAAGCCCGCCTATGAACCCCCGCTCAAACCGCGCCGCCCCGAACTGCCGAAGGCCGTCGCCGGCCGCACTAATCCGATCGACCGCATCCTCGACGCCGACCTCGCCCGGCGCAAGGCCACGCAGCCCGGGCCGGTTGACGACGCCACGTTCGCCCGGCGTGCGCACCTCGATCTCGTCGGCCTGCTTCCGGAGCCGGAGGCGCTGAAAAAGTTCCTTGCTGACAAATCTGCGGACAAGCGTGCGAAGCTGGTCCGGGAACTCCTCGCCGACAACACCGCCTACGCGGAGCACTGGCTGACATTCTGGAACGATCTGCTCCGCAACGACTACTCGGGCACCGGGTTCGTCACCAACGGACGCAAGCAGATCACCAAGTGGCTCTACCGGTCGCTCGTTGAGAACAAACCTTACGACCAGTTTGCGCGCGAGCTGATCGCCTACACGCCGGAAAGCGAAGGCTTCGCCGCCGGCATCAAGTGGCGCGGCGACGTGAGCGCGGGCGCGACCACGGAGATCCAGTTTGCCCAGTCCGTCGGTCAGAGCTTCCTCGGCATCAATCTCAAGTGCGCCTCCTGCCACGACAGCTTCATCGACCGCTGGAAACTCGAAGAGGCCTACGGACTCGCGGCGATCTACGCGACCGACAAGATGGAAATCCACCGGTGCGACAAGCCCGTCGGCAAGACCGCGAAGGCCGGCTGGCTCTTCCCCGAAATCGGCCAGGTGGACGCAGCAGCTCCCCAGCCCGAGCGCCTCAAGCAGCTCGCCGTCCTGATGACCCACCCGGACAACGGGCGCTTCACCCGCACCATCGTGAACCGCCTCTGGCACCGCCTCATGGGACGCGGCATCGTGCATCCCACGGATGCGATGCAGACTGAACCGTGGAGCCATGATCTGCTCGACTTCCTCGCCTCGCATCTCGCGGACAACAAGCATGACCTCAAAAAGACGCTTGAACTCATCGCCACCTCCGCCGCCTACCAGTCGCACACACAGGTCGTCACCAGGGAGACTGACGAGCACGGCTACAACTACGCCGGCCCGCGCGCCAGGCGTCTCACCGCCGAGCAATTTGTGGACGCCGTCTGGCAGATCACCGGCGCGGCCCCCACCCGGTTCGATGCCCAGGTCGTCCGCGGCACGGCGGACGCCGAAACGGTCAAATCCATGACGCTCGCCGCGCAGTGGATCTGGTCTGACACCAATGCCGGCAACGCCAAGCCCGGCGAAGTCTTCGTGGCACGAAAGAAGTTCACGCTGAAGTCCCCGCCCGTCCGTGCCGGGGCCGTCGCCACGGCGGACAACAGCTTCACGCTTTACGTCAATGGCACCCTGGTCGCGACTGGTGACAACTGGGAAAACCCGGAGGCCATCCCGCTTGAATCGAAGCTCAACAAGGGCGCGAACGTGATCACCCTCGTCGCGAAGAACGGCGGCACGGCTCCGAATCCGGCCGGTGTCATATTCGAGGCCCGGATCAAACTGGCCGACGGCGAGAGCATCTCCATCGCCACCGACGCGGCGTGGGAAACCACCAGATCCAAGCCCGACGCCAGGGGCCGGTTTCGCACCGAACCGACCGACTGGCACGCTGCCGTCGCAGTGCCAGACGCGTCGTCGTGGAACTCGAAAGTCGGCAGGCAACTCGCCACCCGGCTCGCCCAGGCTGCCATGTCCGCACAGCCGATGGTCCGCGCCTCCCTCCTCAAGAACGACTTCCTCATGCGCGCCCTGGGACGCCCGCACCGCGAACAGATCGTCAGCGTCCGCCCCAACGAGCTGAACACGCTTGAGGCCATCGACCTGAACAACGGCCAGGCCATCGCATCACGGCTGGAGCAGGGCGCAGCCCGCCTGCTCGCCCGGCAGTGGCCCGACCGCGATTCATTGACGAAGTGGGTTTATCAGTTTGCTCTGGCCCGGACTCCAACCTCCGGTGAACTGACCCTGTCTCGCGAAGTCCTCGGAGCCAAACCGACCGCGCTGGAGGTTCAGGATCTTCTCTGGGCCGTGCTGATGCTGCCGGAATTCCAGCTGGTCCGCTGAGGACGTGCGGGGAGCTGGTTCACGCGCCCTTTCCTGCGGATTCCAGCGTCACGTCATCGGGAAGTCTCAGGCCGGTTTCGTCCATCCTGCCCAGCAGTTCGGCAACGACCGCCGTGGAATCCGTCCGGTCGAAGCGGGCCTGGTAGTTGAGCAGAATGCGGTGGTTCAATACTGAGGGTGCGACGGCTTTCACATCCTCAAAGCCGGCGGTGGGCCGGCCCGCCACCAGCGCGTGCGCCCGCGCCGCTTCAGCGATGGCGATGGCGGCGCGCGGGGAGGCTCCGTAGTTGACGTATTTGTTCACCGCGTCCGTGGCCTCTGGCGCGCTCCGGTGTGTGGCGGCGACAAGTCTCGCAACGTAGCGCGCGACCGGTGCTGGCATGAACACCCGGTCCATGACGGCGAACATCTGCTCCAGCTGCCCCTTCTCCATCTGCCACGTCGGCTCGGGCAGCTCGCCCCGACGGCGCTCACTGATGATGCGAGTGAGGACGTCGGCATCCACATGGTTGAACAGCAGGCGGAAGAGGAAGCGGTCCAGCTGCGCCTCCGGCAAGGGATAGGTTCCTTCAAGCTCGATGGGGTTCTGGCTGGCGAGGACGAAGAACGGCTGCGGAAGCCTGCGGGTGGTGCCCAGAAGAGTGACGGAGCCTTCCTGCATTGTTTCGAGCAACGCGGACTGCGTCTTGGGCGAGGCACGGTTGATTTCGTCGGCGAGGAGAATGTTCGTGAAGACCGGGCCGGGCTGGAAGGTCATCTCGCGCCTGCCGCCCGCGGTCTCCTGCAAAATGTGGGTGCCGAGGACATCGCCCGGCATGAGGTCGGGAGTGAACTGGACGCGCTTGAAGTCGAGCTGGAGGATGCGGCCCAGCGTGCGGATGAGCGCGGTTTTCCCCAGGCCTGGCAGGCCTTCGAGGAGGATGTGGCCCCGGCTCAAGATGCCGATGAGCACGAGCCGGTGCACATCGGCGCGGCCCAGCAGGATGCGGTCGAGCTGTTCCAACGTGCGGGCGCAGAGATCGGCGGCGGGTTTCAGCTCCTCCGGTTTCAGGACGGTCGGGGTGGTCATCGCGCCAGATGAAAACGCGCGCCCTTTCGCCTGACGAGGAAAAATGCGCTGGAGTCGGCGCGGGCGCTTGCCTTAGCTTTCGCGCCGTGAGCGCCCCTGAACAACGCATATGAACGATCTTGAGTTCAAGGTTTTGTTCATCGACGACGACCTGAACATGCAGGAGACGGTTGTCAGCTGCCTGCTGGAAAACAAGGTGCGCGTGACCTCGGCGTTTGATGGAGCGACGGGCATCGCCCTGGCGAAGGAGCAGAAGTTCGACCTCGTCCTGCTCGATCTCGGCCTTCCGGACATGGAGGGTTTCGACATCCTCAGGCAGCTCAAGGAACACCCCGACATCCATCCAGCGCCGGTCATCCTGCTCACAGGCCGCAGCAGCACGGCTGAAAAGGTGCAGGCGTTCCGCCAGGGCGCGGTGGACTACGTCACCAAGCCGTTTGACATCGCCGAGCTGCGCGCCCGGGTCAACTCCACGCTCGCCTCGAACCGCCTGCAAAACGAGCTGTCCAAGGCCAACCGCGAACTGGACGCCGCGCGCGCCGCAGCCGAGGGCGCGGTCCGGGCGAAGTCGGAGTTCCTGGCAAACATGAGCCACGAAATCCGCACGCCGATGAACGGTGTCATTGCGATGACGGGCCTGCTGCTGGAAACGCCTCTTACGCCGGACCAGCGCGAGTTTACCGAGACCATCCGCAACTCCGGCAACGCGCTGCTCGCCATCATCAACGACATCCTCGACTTCTCGAAGATCGAGTCCGGCAAGCTCACGCTGGAGACACAGCCGTTCAACCTCCGGGAGTGCATCGAGGACGCGCTGGACCTGCTGGCCGCCAACGCTGCGCAGAAGGGCCTCGACCTCGTCAGCCACATGGACGACGACGTGCCGGAGATGGTCATAGGCGACGCCACTCGCGCCCGGCAGATCCTCGTGAACCTGATCGGAAACGCCGTCAAGTTCACCCACAAGGGCGAGGTCGCCGTCCACGTAAAACACGTCAAGGGCGAGGAGGGAGCCGGGCAGCAGGATGAGAACCTTGGCCTTCCGGTGATGCTGCAGTTCGCAGTGCGGGACACCGGCATCGGCATTCCCGAGGACAAACTGGACCAGCTGTTCAAGTCGTTCAGCCAGGTGGATGCCTCGACCACGCGGCATTACGGCGGCACGGGGCTTGGCCTGGCCATCAGCAAGAATCTCGCGCAGCTCATGGGCGGCTCGATGTGGGTGACGAGCACGGCAGGGTGCGGCTCGACATTTCACTTCACAATCTCCGTGCAGCCTGCGCCGGGGCGTCCCCCGGAGCCACCGTCCCAGCTGCGGGGCGTGACGGTCCTCCTTGTGGAGAAAAGCATGAGCCAGCGGCACTCGCTCGCCACGCAGTTTGCACGCTGGGGGATGAACGTGAAGGAGGCCAGCAGCGCCGCAGAAGCATTGGAGTGGATGCATGGCGGCGGACGCTTCCACCTCGCCGTCATCGCGCGGCAGCTCCCGGAGGTGAACGGAGTCCAGCTCGGCGGAGAAATCCGCCGCTTTGGCGGCCTGGAAAAGGTGCCCCTGGTGCTGTTGACCTCGCTTGCCGACCGCAAGGACGACCTCGAGGCAGCGGGTGGAAACTTCTCCGCCTGCCTTTCAAAACCAGTCAAGCACGGCCAGCTTCGCGACGCTCTCGTCAAGTGCATCACCGGTGCGCCCGCCGAGAGCAAGCCCGCCGCCAAACCCGTCGAAGGCACGCTGGCTGACCGCCATCCCCTGCGCTTCCTGCTCGCCGAGGACAATGCCGTGAACCAGAAG
>JBAYGL010000178.1:0-9853 GCA_041666725.1 Limisphaerales bacterium | reverse complement strand
TGATAATTTTTTAACGCTGATCACCCCTGTCTTGATTACCCAACTCCCTTCGTCTGCGCGAGGGTGCCGGCGTGAAAGAGATAGTCATAATGCTGGCCGGTGCGGTGGTCTTGTTCGCAACTCCACCCCTGGCCGGGCGGCTGGGCGCGGCCCTGGCCAAACGAAGGAC
This sequence comes from Limisphaerales bacterium, assembly GCA_041666725.1. GTDB lineage: Bacteria > Verrucomicrobiota > Verrucomicrobiia > Limisphaerales > SXTU01 > SXTU01. The sequence continues at coordinate 9,684 of JBAYGL010000178.1, read as the reverse complement.
AGCATCCGGCAAGCGAAAGGGCGTAATCCAGCTGGCCGCGAGCGCGACGTCCAACGAACCTTGCAGGCAGCAGCCCAAGCCCGCGCTTCGCTCCCGCAAGGGACAGTCACAAATCCCAGCTCTGGAGAACCTGATATGAACGACCTGCTATTCATCGGCACTGTGATCGCCTTCTTCGTCATCGGCGGCCTCTACGTCCGCTTCTGCGAGAAGCTCTGAAAGGCTTTATGGAAAACCTCATCGTCGGACTCATCTCACTGGCGCTGTTCATCTATCTCCTGGTCGCCATGCTGCGCCCGGAAAAATTTTAAGGATTCACCATGCAAACTTCTGACTGGCTGCAACTGGCCATCTTCGTCGGCGTGCTGGCGCTCATCACCAAGCCGCTCGGCCTCTACCTCGTGCAGGTGCTCGACGCGAACGGGCGCACCTGGCTCGACCCCGTCATCAGGCCGCTCGAACGGCTCTCCTACCGGCTCATGGGCGTGAAGGCGGACCAGGAGCACGATTGGAAGCAATACACGTTCGCCATGCTGCTCTTCAGCCTGGCGAGCTGCCTGTTCACCTATGCCATCCTGCGGCTCCAGCACCTGCTGCCGCTGAACCCGCAGGGGCTGGGCGCGTTGAGCGAGCACCTCGCGTTCAACACCGCCGTCAGCTTCACCACGAACACCAACTGGCAGAGCTATGGCGGCGAATCCACCATGTCCTACCTCTCGCAGATGGTCGCCCTGACCATCCACAACTTCGCCTCCGCCGCCGTGGGTATCGGCATTGCGGCGGCGTTCGTGCGCGGCATCGCGCGGGCTTCGACCAAGACGCTCGGCAACTTCTGGGTGGACCTCATCCGCGTCACCTACTACCTGCTGCTGCCCGTCTGCCTCGTGTTCGCGACTGTTCTCGTGTCTCAGGGGATGATCCAAAACTTCAAGCCCTACACGAAGGCGAAGCTCACGGAGACTTTCACCATCCAGGTCCCCAAGTTGGACGCCAAGGGCCAGCCCGTCACGACGAACACAGTCGTCATGATCCAGTCGCCCAAGCTCGATGCCCAGGGCAAGCCGGTGCTGACCAACGGCGTGGCGGTGATGATCGAAGCGCCCCAGCTCGACGCGAAGGGCATGCCCGTGATGACCAACCTCCCGGTCATGGTGGACCAGGTCGTGGATGAGCAGGTCATCGTGCAAGGCCCGATGGCTTCGCAGGTCGCCATCAAGATGCTCGGCACCAACGGCGGCGGCTACGCCAACGCGAATGCCGCGCATCCGTTCGAGAATCCCACGCCGCTCTCGAACTTCCTCCAGATGCTCTCCATCTTCGCCATCGGCAGCGGGCTGACCTACTACCTTGGCTTCATGACCAGGAACCAGGCGCATGGCTGGTCGGTCTGGACCGCGATGGTGGTCATGTTCCTCGCCGGCGTGCTCGTGTGCTGGTGGGCCGAGACGGCGGGCAATCCGATTCATCACAAGCTGGGCCTCGCCCTGGCCGACGGGAACATGGAAGGCAAGGAAGTCCGCTTTGGCATCTTCAACTCGGCGCTCTTCGCCACCATCACGACCGCCGCCTCGTGCGGCGCGGTGAATTCAATGCACGATTCCTTCACCGCGCTGGGCGGACTCGTCCCGCTGTTCAACATCGAGCTGGGCGAGGTCGTGATTGGTGGCGTGGGCGCGGGGCTTTACGGGATGCTGGTCTTCGTGGTGCTCGCGGTATTCATCGCGGGCCTGATGGTGGGGCGCACGCCGGAGTATCTCGGCAAGAAGATTCAATCCTACGAGGTGAAGATGGCGATGCTCTCGCTGCTCGTCCTGTGCCTGTCCATCCTTGGCTTCACCGCGTGGGGGTCCGTGAGCGATTGGGGCAAGGGCGGCCTGAATAATCAAGGCCCGCACGGCTTGAGCGAAATGCTCTATGCCTACAGCTCGGCCACCGCCAACAACGGCAGCGCCTTCGCCGGCCTCACCGCGAACACGCCCTGGTATAACACCACGCTGGGCATCGCGATGCTCATCGGGCGCTTCCTCATGATCATTCCCATCATGGCGCTGGCCGGTTCGCTCGGCTTGAAGCAGGCCGCGCCGCCGAGCGCCGGGACGTTCCCCGTGTCCGGCTTCACGTTCGTCGTGCTGCTCGTCGGCACGGTGCTGCTCATCGGCGCGCTCAACTTCCTGCCGGTGCTGGCGTTGAGCCCCATCGTCGAGCACTTCCTCACGGCGCAAGGCAAACTGTTCTAACCATCACCGGAGATATTATGACCCACCAAGCTCCCTCCTTGTTTGACCGGAACATCATCGGCCCGGCCATTGGCGAGTCGTTCAAGAAGCTCGACCCGCGCCTGATGGTCAGGAACCCCGTCATGTTCGTGACGCTGGTCGGCGCGGTGCTGACCACGGCCGGCATCTTCACGGCGAGCGCCGGCCGCGGCTTCATCGCGCAGCTCGCCGTGTGGCTCTGGTTCACCGTGCTCTTCGCGAACTTCGCCGAGGCCGTTGCCGAGGGGCGCGGCAAGGCGCAGGCCGACAGCTTGCGCAAGGCGCGCAAGGACACCGTGGCCCGGCTCTTCAAGAACGGCCGGGAGGAAAAAGTCCCCGCGCCCAGTCTGCAAAAGGGTGACCAGGTGGTGTGCGAGGCCGGCGACGTGATTCCCGCCGACGGCGAAGTCATCGAGGGCATCGCCACGGTGGACGAGGCCGCCATCACGGGCGAGTCCGCGCCCGTCATCCGCGAGAGCGGCGGCGACCGCAGCGCCGTCACCGGCGGCACGCGCGTCATCAGCGACCGCATCGTCATCCGCATCATGATGGAGAAAGGTCATGGCTTTCTCGACCGCATGATCTCGATGGTGGAGGGGGCGAAGCGGCAGAAGACACCCAACGAAATCGCGCTCACCATCCTGCTCTCCGCGCTCACGCTCATCTTCCTGCTCGTGTGCGTGACGCTGAAACCGTTCGGCATTTACTCCGCGACTGAGTTCTCGGTGCCCGTGCTCATCGCGCTGCTCGTCTGCCTGATTCCCACGACCATCGGCGGCCTCTTGAGCGCCATCGGCATCAGCGGCATTGACCGGCTCATCCGCCGCAACGTCATGGCCACCAGCGGTCGCGCCGTCGAGGCGGCGGGCGACGTGGACGTGCTGCTGCTCGACAAGACCGGCACCATCACGCTGGGCAACCGCATGGCCACTGCGTTTCTGCCAGCGCCCGGCGTCAAGCCCGAGCGCCTCGCCGACGCCGCCCAGCTCGCGTCGCTAGCCGACGAGACGCCCGAGGGCCGCAGCATCGCCGTGCTGGCGAAGGAGAAGTTCAACCTGCGCGGCCGCGAGGTCGCCGAGCCGCACGCGAAGTTCGTCCCGTTCACCGCGCAGACGCGCATGAGCGGCGTGGACTTTCCGGCCGCCAACGGGCAGTCCGCGCGCGTCATCCGCAAGGGCGCGGCGGAATCCATGCGCGCTTACGTGGACAAGCTCGGCGGCCAGTTTCCGCAGGCCGTCACGCAAATCGTGGATGACGTGTCGCGCTCCGGCGGCACGCCGCTCGTGGTTGTGGAGGGCAGGGAAGTGCTTGGCGTCGTGCAGCTCAAGGACGTGGTGAAGGGCGGCATCAAGGAGCGTTTCGCGCAGCTCCGCAAGATGGGCATCAAGACGGTGATGATCACCGGCGACAACCCGCTCACCGCCGCCGCCATCGCCGCCGAGGCGGGCGTGGATGACTTCATGGCCCAGGCCACGCCCGAGCAGAAGCTCGCGCGCATCCGCTCTGAACAAGCCTCGGGCCATCTCGTCGCCATGACCGGCGACGGCACCAACGACGCGCCCGCGCTCGCCCAGGCCGACGTCGGCGTGGCCATGAACACCGGCACACAGGCCGCGCGCGAAGCCGGCAACATGGTGGACCTGGACAGCAACCCGACGAAGCTCATCGAGATCGTGGAAATCGGGAAGCAGCTCCTGATGACGCGCGGTTCGCTCACCACGTTCAGCATCGCCAACGACATCGCCAAATACTTCGCCATCATCCCGGCGATGCTCATGGCCACGTTTCCGGCCATCGCGCCGCTGAATGTCATGGGGCTGGCCTCGCCGCAGAGCGCCATCCTCAGCGCCATCATCTTCAACGCGCTCATCATCATCGCGCTCATCCCGCTCGCCTTGCGCGGCGTGGCTTACAAGCCCATCGGCGCGCTGGCGATCCTCCAGCGCAACCTGCTCATCTACGGCCTTGGCGGCGTCATCATCCCGTTCATCGGCATCAAGGCCATCGACATCATCATCACCACCCTGAAACTCGTTTAAGACTATGAAAGACCTCTTCTCCGAAATTCGTGGCGCGGTCATGGCCACGCTCGTCCTCGCCGTCGTCTGCTGCGGCCTCTACCCGGTTGTCGTCTGGGGCATCGCGCAAGTCGCCTTCCCTGACCAGGCCAACGGCAGCCTCATCACCGACGCGAAGGGAACCGTTGTCGGCTCGAAGCTGCTCGGCCAGGGCTTCACCGGTGAGAAGTATTTCCACCCGCGCCCCTCGGCGGCTGGCAACGGTTATGACGCCGCGAATTCCAGCGGCAGCAACCTCGGCCCGACCTCCCAGAAGCTGGCCGACGCCGTCAAGGAGCGCGTCGCGGCGTATCGCAAGGAGAACGGCTTGAAGGACACCGACGCCGTCACCGCCGACGCCGTCACCGCCTCGGGCAGCGGCCTCGACCCGCACATCAGCTTGCGCAACGCGGAGCTGCAAACCGCGCGCGTCGCCAAGGCCCGCAACCTGAGCATGGACAAAGTCAGCGCACTCATCCGCGCCAACACGGACAAAGCCGACCTCGGCCTCTTCGGCGAGCCGGGCGTGAACGTGCTGCGCCTCAACCTGGCCCTGGACAGACCCTGAACCCCGTCACCACGACGATGCGGCTCCATGCAAGACCTCCAGCCCATCCTCGATTTGATGCTTGGCGTCCTGCTCACGCTCGGCTGCGCGCTGTCGCTGCCGATTTACTGGTGGCTGTTCGTGACGCCGTTTGTTTCGCTGTGGAATCAGTATCGCGCACGAAAGGCAGAGCGGTCTAAACTGCCCCAATGACCGAACCTGACCGGCCAAACCCCGACGCCTTGCTCGCTGGCATCCAGCGCGAGGAAGCCGCCAAGCAGCGTGGTCGCCTCAAGGTCTTTCTCGGCATGTGCCCAGGCGTGGGCAAGACCTACGCCATGCTCGAGGCGGCACAGCGTGAGTTGAAGGCGGGGCGCGACATCGTCATCGGTTACGTCGAAACGCACGGGCGCAAGGAGACGGACGCGCTCACGCAAGGCCTGCCGCTCATTCCTCGTCAGAAGCTGGATTATCGCGGTGTGGCGCTGGAGGAGTTCGACCTCGACGCCACGCTCGCGCGGCGTCCGCACATCGCGCTCGTGGACGAACTCGCCCACACGAACGCCCCCGGCTCGCGCCATCCCAAGCGCTGGCACGACGTGCAGGAGCTGCTCGACGCCGGCATCGAGGTCCACACCACGCTGAACGTCCAGCACGTCGAGAGCCGCTCCGACACGGTGCAGCAAGTCACCGGCACCGAGATTCGAGAGACCGTGCCCGACAGCGTGCTCGACGACGCGGTGCTGGAACTGGTGGACCTGCCGCCTGCCGAACTCGTCCAGCGGCTCCACGAGGGCAAGGTCTATGTGGCCGACCGCGCCGCGACCGCCGTGCAGAACTTTTTTCGCGAGGCGAACCTCTCCGCGTTGCGGGAGCTGTCGCTTCGGCTTGTCGCGGACCACGTCGGCGAGGGCACGCGGGATTTCCGCCGCGCGCAGCCGGGCGCTGGGACGTGGAAGACCGGCCACCGGCTGCTGGTCGCCGTCGGTCCCAGCCCGTTGTCCGAGCCGCTCATCCGCTGGACGCGCCGCATGGCCGACGGTTTGAAGTGCCCGTGGCTCGCGGTGAACGTGGAAAGCTCGGCGGTGCTGACCGAGCCGGCGCAGGCGCAGCTCACGAAGAATCTCGCCACGGCACGCGAACTGGGCGCGGAGGTCGTCACGACCGTGGACGAGGACATCGTGCGCGGCTTGCTCCGCGTCGCCCGCGACCAGAACGTGTCGCAAATCGTCGCGGGCAAGCCCGGCGGCACGGGCTGGCTGGAATGGTGGCGCGGCAGCCGGCTCCTGCGCCGGCTCGCACGCGAGAGCGGCGACGTGGACCTGCACGTCGTGCGCGCGCAGAAGGCCGGGGCGCCGACGCCCGCCCCGCCGTGGCGGCCCGCGCTCCAGTCCACGTTCAAGCAATACCTCTTCGCCGCCGGCGCGGTGGGCGTGACCGGCCTGCTGAACCTGGGACTGATGGAGCTGGCCGGGCCGCGCGTGCCGTGGCTGGTGTTCCTGCTCGCGGTGGTGCTCGTGGCGCTGTTCGTCGGGCGGGGGCCGGTGCTGCTGGCGGGCGCGTTGAGCGCGCTGGGCTGGAACTTCTTTTTCCTGCCGCCGCGCTTCACCTTCATCATCGAGCGGGCGGAGGACGGAATTTTGTTCGGCACGCACTTCGTGGTGGCCATCGTGCTTGGCCAGCTCGTCGCCCGCATCCGGGCGCAGGCCCAGGCGGAGCGGCGGCGCGAGGAACGCGCCACGGCGCTCTACGAGTTGACACGCGACCTGGCGGAGGCGGGTTCGCGCGACGAAGTCGTGTGGCAGCTCGTGGCGCAAGTGGGCCGCGTGTTCCAGGCGCCGGCGGGAGTCGCGCTCGAAACCGGCGGCAAGCTGGCCCTGCATCCCGACAGCACGCTGGTGCTTTCGGAGAAGGAGCTGGGCGTCGCGGACTGGGCCTTCCGGCACAGCAAGGCGGCGGGCCGCTTCACCGACAACCTGCCCGGCTCACCCGCGCTGCACCTGCCGCTGGCCACGGAGCGCAAGGCGCTGGGCATTCTCGCCGTGAGCCTGCCGGGGAGCAATCTCTCCCTCGGCCAGCGTGATTTGCTCGAAGCCTTCACCCGTCAGGCCGCGCTGGTGCTGGACCGCGTGGAACTGCGCGCGTCGGCAGAGCAGTCACGCCTGCTCGCCGAGTCGGAGCGGCTGGGGCGCACCTTGCTGAACTCCATCTCGCACGAGCTGCGCACTCCGCTCGCCGCCAGCACCAGCGCCGCGAGTTCGCTCGCGGAGGCGGAAACCACCTCGCCGGAACACCGCCGGTCGTTGCTCGCTGAAATTCAGGAGGCCAACGCCCGGCTCAACCGCATCGTCGGCAACCTGCTGGACGTGACGCGGCTGGAGTCCGGGCAAATCCGCCCGCGGCTCGACTGGCACGACGCGCGTGACCTCGTCCAAACCACCGTCCGCGAGCTGCGGCGCGAATTGGAGCGGCATCCGGTGAAGCTCGACTTGCCCGCCGCTCCGCTGCTTGCCCGGCTCGATTTCTCGCTCGTGCAGCAGGCTCTCGCCAACCTTCTCCTCAACGCCGCCTCGCACACGCCAGCCGGCACGCCGGTTGAAATCCGCGCCGCACACGATGGCGATGCGCTCACCCTGTCCGTCGGCGACCGTGGCCCCGGCATCGCCGTTGAATTGCTGCCGCGCATCTTTGACAAATTCACGCGAGGCAGCACCGCGCCCGCCGGCGGCAGCGGCCTGGGTCTGGCCATCGTCAAGGGCTTCGCCGAGGCTCACGAGGGGACCGTCACCGTCGAGAACCGCGCTGGCGGCGGCTCGTTGTTCACGCTGCGCCTGCCGCAGCCCGAAAAGCCCCCCCACGTCGAAGCCGCCGCGTGAGCACCGAAGTGAACAAGTCATTGCCCGTCGCCCTCGTCATTGACGACGAGCCGCAAATCCGCCGCCTGCTGCGCCTCACGCTGGAGGCGCACGGCTACCGCGTCTTCGAGGCCGCGACCGGCCAGGAGGGTTTGCTCGAAGCCGCGCAGCGCCGCCCGGAAGTCGTGTTGCTCGACCTCGGCCTGCCGGACCTCGATGGCGTGGAAGTGCTCAAGCGCCTGCGCGAGTGGAGCCACGTCCCGGTCCTCGTCCTCAGCGTGCGCGACCGCGAGGATGACAAGATCGCCGCGCTGGACGCGGGCGCGGACGACTACGTGACCAAGCCCTTCGCCAGCGGGGAACTGCTCGCCCGCCTGCGCGTCGCGCAACGCCGTGCCCGGCCGGGACCGGAGGAAGCCGTGTTCCGCTCCGGCGAAGTGGAGGTGGACCTGGCCCGGCGTGTCGTGCTGCGAAAGGGCAGGGAAGTGAAGCTGACCGCCACCGAGTATGCGCTGCTGGCGCTGCTGGTCCGCCACGCGGGCCGAGTGCTGACCCACCGTCAGCTCTTGAAGGAAGTTTGGGGACCGAACGCCGTTGAGCACACGCACTACCTCCGCGTCTACGTCGCCCATCTGCGCGAGAAGCTGGAGGCCGACCCGGCGAAGCCCGAACTCATCCGCACGGAACCGGGCGTTGGCTACCGGCTGATTCCGCAGGAGTGATGGACAGTATCGGCCTTGGAAGCGGTTACCCGGCTTCATTTGGCCCCGTCCGCAATTTGTCCTGAAGCAGAGCGATTACTTTGCCGCCACGGGCTTGGGCTGGGACTTCTCCCACTCGGCCTTGGATACCTTCTTCGCTTGGTGCAGGAAGACGGAGAGGCCCTTCTTGTTGCCGGAAATCACATCGGGCAGGCCGTCGCCGTTGACATCGCCCACGGTGATCTGGGTGCCGACGCCGGAGTTGTCATCGATGAGGTGGGGGACGAAGTCCACGGACTTGTCCGCGTTGCGCTGGATCTTGAACCAGTAGAGCACCGCCGGTGCGTTGGGCTCGGCGTCCTTGGTGGGGCCGTGCGCCCAGAAGCGCTTGCCGGTCACGATGTCCTTCACGCCGTCGCCGTCCATGTCCGCCAGAACCTGGGAGTGGAGCTGGGAGAAAACGACGCCGTAGCGGTTGTGCTCGGGCTTGTTGTTCATGATGACGTGCTCGCGGAACTTCACTTCGCCGCCCTCGCGGTGACCTTCATACCAGGCGAGGCCGTAGCCGTGCGCATCCCAGCTCGTGATGACATCGGCGATGCCGTCGCCATTCACGTCATAGACCAGCATCTGGCCGCCGCCGCGCAGACCTTCCGGCGCGAAGGGCGCGGGGTGAAACTTCCACAGCCCGCCGGTGTGGTAATCCTTGGGCTGCTCCCACCATCCGTCGCGCTCGAGAATGTCCGCCCGGCCGTCGCCGTTGACGTCACCGAAGCCGTAACCGTGCGTGTAGCGGAAGTATTTCTTCGCGTCGGTCGGCGAGATGGCCCAGAACTTCGCGGGCTCCGTCGGGTCTTTCCAGTTGAGTTCAGCGAAGCCGAGCTGGCCGCCGGTGTGGACGACGAGTTCGGGCTTGCCGTCGCCGTTCATGTCGCGCACCTCGAACTGTGTGCCAACGCCGCTGTCGTCGTCAATCTTGTGCGGGATCCATTGCACATCCTTGCCGGCGCGCTTCTGCTCGAACCAATAAAGCACCGCCGGCTCCTTGCCGCCAGGGTCGCCACCGTTGTGCGCATACCATCGCTTGCCCGTCACGAGGTCCGGCAGCCCGTCGCCGTTGATGTCCGCGAGAATCAGCGCATGCGGCTCCGAGAACGGCCGGAATTCGCCCGCCGCGTACGGTTCCGTCTTCGGCTTGCCGTAAATCTCGTGTTGCACAAACTCGACGCCCTTTTCGGTCTTCTTCTGCTCGAACCACCACATCCCGTA
>JBAYGL010000177.1:0-9872 GCA_041666725.1 Limisphaerales bacterium | reverse complement strand
CTCCCCTCATCCGATGAAGGGAGAGGGAGGCAAGGCGCGTCGTGGTCCGCCTCCGATTCCACCGACTTCCATTCCGAAATGGTATGACAAGTGGCAGGTGACAGGTGGCAGGTGGGCTCTCAAGGCGCTCACATGGTCCGGCACGCCACCTGTCACCTGCTGATGACTGTTCGAATTCAATTCTGGTCCTACTTCAAAGACCTCACCGGCTGCGCACAGGCGGGCGAGGAGTTGGCGGATGGCGCGACCATCGGCGACCTGGTGCAGCGTCTCCACGACCGCTTCCCGAAGCTCACGGCGATGCAGAACTCCACCCTCATCGCCGTCGGCGTCGAGTATCAAGGCAGGGACTACGTGCTGAAAGAAGGCGACGAAGTCAGCCTGTTCCCGCCCGTGCAGGGCGGCTGACGGGCGATTGCTCACTAATTACTGATCACTTCCCTTGCACCGCTCCCTCACCCTCTCCCCCGACCCGATTGATGAACCCGCCCTCGTCGCCGCGCGGCGCATGACCGGCGGCATGGGCGCGGCTGTGTATTTCAGCGGCGTGGTGCGCGGCAGCGAGGAGAGCCAGGCCATCTCCGCCATCGAATACGAGTGCTTCCGCCCAATGGCCGAGCACCAGTTCCACCAGCTCTTCGACGAGCTGGAGCGGCGCTGGCCCGTCGAGTCCGTCCGCCTTGTCCATCGCATCGGCGTGGTGCGGGTCAACGAGTCGTCGCTCTGGGTGGAGATCGTCGCAGCGCACCGGGGCGAGGCGTTCGCCGCCTGCCAGTGGCTCATTGACGAGATGAAGCGCGTCGTCCCGATCTGGAAGCGCCCCATCAAGTGATTCACGCAGCGTGTTTCACGCGCCGGGAAACTCCTTGCATTGGCCGCCTCGAAAAACAAAATCCGGCACCACGATGAACGATCCGCTCACCCCCTTCTCCGCGAACGTGGGCGGCCTGCTGCTGATCCTCAATCTGGGCATCCTCCTGCTCGTCGGCTGGCTCATCGTTCACACCGCCGCCCTGCGTCGCGAACGCCGCGCTCAGACCGGCCAGCTCGCGGAGCAGCTGGGCCGCGCGCTCACCGGGCTGCAGAAGATCAACTCCAGCGTCATCGCGCAGACGAACGAGCTGAAGGAACGGCTCGGGGTGATGAAGCCCGCGCTCGATCAGGCCGGGCAGCTCCTGCGCGAGGGAACGGCCTTCACCGACGACTTCAAGGCGGTGCGCGGCGAATTGCGCCAGTTGGACGAGCGCATCGAGACGTTGAACCGGACGGCTGCCGAAGTCGCCGCCAGCCAGGCCGCGACCGGTGGTGCGCTGGGCGAGCTCGGCCAGCAAGTCGGCGCGTTGCGGCAGGAGGTGGCCGCCACAACGAAAATCCAGCCGGGTCCGGAGCTGCGGCAGATTCAGGAGCAGGTCGGCGCACTTCAACAGGCCGTGGCTGCGTCCGTGCAGGCGCAGGCGGTGAGCGCGGGCGAGCTGCGTTCCGACCTCGGCGCGCTGGCCGCCGAGCAGTCCCTTGCGGCTCGGGCGGCGCGTGATTCCCTCGCGGCGGAGTTGCACCAGCAGGAGGCGCGGTTCCGTCAGTTGGCGGAGCAGTTCCTCGCGGAGTCCGCCCAGCTTCGCTCGCGGATCGAGGATGAGAGCCGTTCACTGTCCAAGCCGCCGGGCCGGCAGACAACTCTGGACAGCGGTCCATCCGCCAAGCCCGAGCTGGATGCGGAAACGCGCAAGGAGTTCCGCAAAATCACGGACCGGCTGGATGGGTTGCAACGGCGGCTCGAGGAAATCATCCAGCTCTGAGCCCGACTACATGAGAAGGTTAGTGGAACTGGCACCGGTGGCCGAATCGCTCCTTCTCCCTTCGCGGAGCGAGGGGAGAAGGTGACCGCAGGCCGGATGAGGGGTGTGCCACCCGCGCCGGCGCGGCCAACCCCTCACCCCGGCCCTCTCCCCTTGCTCCGCAAAGGGAGAGGGAGGAGCCAGTTCCCTGCGCCGGGATTCAACCAGATTTCACCGGTAATTGGTTTGAGCTGGCGTCCGGAGCGGTCGTGACCGTTACGCGAACTCCGGCAGGAGGCGAACTCCGCTGCCGTTTTCCGCCGGGAAGTGGGCGCGGCCCTTCTCCACCCGGACTCCGGTCGCGATGTCTTTGGCGATGAGCACCGCGCCATCCATGTCCACGTAGTCGAGCAGCGGCATCAGTTGTGCGATGGCGGAGATGCCGACGCTCGACTCGCACATGCACCCGACCATCGTTTGCAGGCCCAGTTCGCGGGCACGCCGGACCATCCGCCGTGCGGGCGTGAGGCCGCCGGCCTTGGTGAGCTTCACGTTGATGCCGTGGAAGTGTCCGGCGCAGCGGTCCACGTCCTCCGGCACGAGGCAGCTTTCGTCGGCGATGATGGGCAGGGCGGATTCGGCGAAGAGCCGTTTCATTCCCGCCCATTCGCCCGCCGGCAGCGGCTGCTCGATGAACTCGACGCCCAGCCGCTTCAGCTCCGGCGCGAAGGCGAGGGTCTGCCCGACGGACCAGGCGCAGTTCGCATCCACGCGGAACGTGGCGGACGTGTGCCGGCGGAGCTCGCGGACGATGGCGAGGTCGTCCGGCGTGCCGAGCTTGATCTTGTAGATGGGCCAGCCGTCGAACTCGCGCAGCTTCATCACCATCGTCTCGATGGCGTCGATGCCGATGGTGTAGTTGCTCAACGGCCCGCCGCGCTGCGCGAGTCCCCAGAGCTTCCAGACCGGCTGGCCGCGCTGCTTGCCCCAGAGGTCGTGCGCGGCCTCGTCCAGCGCGCACATCGCGAAGCGGTTGTGGCCGAGGACGGGCAGCAGCCGGTCCCAGAGCGCGGCCGGGTCGTCGAGCTGTTCGGCCTCGATGCGTGCGCGGGCCGCTTCGAGGTCCGAGCGCATTCCGGGCGCGGTGAAGGCCGGGTAGGCCGAGCCGGAGGCGCCTTCGCCGTAGCCGGTGAAGCCGCCGTCGCGCAGCTCGACGAGCAGGTTTTGCTGCACGGCGATGGAGCCCGCCGAAATGGTGAACGCGTGCCGCAGCGGCAGGTCAATGACGCGGAGGTGGAGTTGCATGCCGCAAAATTCGCGAAAGCGGGTTGGAAAAAGGCCCGGTTACTTGCCGCGCTTCGGAGATTGCTCGGCCGCATCGCGGCAGGCGTCGGCGATGGCGGTGAGCTGGATGAGGAAGTTTTCCTGCTGAGCCTCGGGCAGGACGGCGAGAACCCCGACCTGGAGATCGACGGCAATCTTGCGCAGTTCGAGGTAGAGACGCCTGCCGGACGGATTGAGGCGGATGCGGTAGGCGCGGCGATCCGTCTCGTGGGAGCGGCGGTCCACCAATCCGGCGGCCTCCATGCGCTCGACGAGCGACGCGATGGTGTTCGGGTCGCTGCTCATCAGCTGCGTCAGCTCGCCCTGCGTGATGCCCTTGGGGTTGGACTCGGTGAGGTAGCGCAGCGCTATGAACTGGTCGGGCGTCGCGCCGGTGTGCGCGATGCGGCGGCGGAGGGCCTGGTTCAGGCCGTGCCAGGCGCGGCGGAGCAGCGGGGGCAGCCGGCGCCGTTCCGGGGAGTCCACCGGCGGGACGACGGGCTTTGAATGTTTCCGGGCGGGCATGGGTCGGATGCTCTGTGTGCGGATAATACGTGTCCGTAGTATTTAGTTGCTTTCCAGCGGCCACTCTGGAAAATCCGCCCGACGCTGGGAAGAAAATTAGTTGCAGCCCGGCTCGCGTTTGCCAATTTAACCGCCATCTTGCCAGACCAAACCCAGCCGTCCAGGCCATGAACTTCAATCCAACCCTCCTTGCCGCCGCAGTTGGTCTTTCCCTCTCCCTTTCGCCCGCCTCCGCGGCTGTGAAGGGCTGGCTGGCCTGGCGCGGACCGAACCAGAACGGCACTTCCACGGAGAAAAGCCTCCCGGCTTCGATAGACCCGAAGAAACCATTGTGGACCGCCGAGTTTCCGGGCCAGTCCGCGCCGGTCATCGCCAATGGCAGGCTCTACATCATGGGCTATCTCGGCGAGGGCGCGGAGCTTCAGGAGGGCGTGCGCTGCTACGATGCCGAGTCAGGCAGGCTGCTGTGGGAAAGGCGTTACACGGACTTCCTGTCCGACACGGTTTACCTGCGCTACGCGACGAGCAGCCCGGCGGTGGACCCGGAGACCGGCAATGTTTACATCCTCGGCACGCAGGGGATGCTCAAGGCTTTCACGGCGGACGGCAGGGAGCTGTGGGGCTACTCGATGATGGAGCAGTTCGGACGGCTTACGTTCCCGAACTCGCGCACGGCATCGCCGTTGATTGACGGCGGTCTCGTCATCGTGCGCGGCATCACGTCGAACTGGGGCAACCAGGGCGCGGCGGGCGACCGGCTTTACGCGTTTGACAAGAAGACCGGTGAACTTGTCTGGGCCTGCTGGTCCGGCGAGCGGCCCAAGGACAACTCGTTCTCGCACCCGTATCTCACCTGGTTCAAGGGCAGGCGCGTCTTCATCACGGCGACCGGCGACGGCAACGTGATGTGCGCCAACGCCCGCACCGGCGAGGCCATCTGGCGCGTCCCGCTGTTCAAGGCGGGCATCAACTCCACCACGGTCGTGCACAACAACGACAAGGTCGTCGCCATCTTCGGCACGCCTTACGAGCCGGGCCAGATGGTCTGCATGAAGATTCCGCAGGTCGAGCCGACCGGTCCGGCGAACGCGCCCGTGGTCGTCGAACGGCAGGCCGTTGAGCTGTGGCACACGCCCGAGATTTCCACCTCGACGAGCCACCCGATCCTTGTTGGCGACCGCGTGTATGTCGTCGCGGAGAAGGGGGATCTCTGCTGCGTGGATGTGAACACCGGGAAGATTCTCTGGCGCCTGAAGCTGGGCATCGAGCAGCGCAACGCCGGTCTCGTCCACGCGGACGGCAAGCTTTACGTGCCGATGCTCGACGATCCGGCGAGCAAGGCGGCGGGCGACAGCGAGGCGGGCACGACCGGCGCATTCTACATCATCCAGCCGGGCGAGAAGGAAGGGAAGATTCTCAGCCACGTCGCGCTCGATGGCCGCTGCTTCGGCACGCCGGCGGTTTACAACGGCAAGATTTACATGCAGACCACCAGGAAGCTCTATTGCTTCGGCAAAGCAGGCAACAACCCCGGCCTGCCGCCCGAACCCGCGCCGGAGAAGTGGCCGGCGCCCGGCAAGGCGACGCAGTTGCAGATGATCCCCGGAGAAGTGCTCTTGAAGCCGGGCCAGACCGCCTCGTTCCGCATCCGCTCGCTCGACGCAAATGGTTTTGTGGTGCAGGGGAACATCGACCCGAAGACATTGAAGTGGGCCGGCTACATCCCGCCGACGGCGAAGGTCCGCGCGAGCATGAAGGGTGCGTTCAATGCCGGGGGCAGGCTCGTTGCCGCGCCGGACGTGGTGCCCAGCGCGGGTGCTTTTGAAGGCAGGCTGGGGGACTTGAAGGGCTACATCCGCGGGCGCGTGCTGCCGGGCCTGCCGATCAGGGAAGACTTCGAGAAGTTCGACATCAGCGTGAAACATGAGACGGAAGAGGGTGTGCTGTTTGCCTATCCGCCGCTGCCGTGGATCGGGCCGCGCTTCAAGTTCGAGGTCCGCCAGGCCGGCGACACCAAGGCGTTGGTGAAGGCGATCGACAACAAGTTCTTCCAGCGCGCCACGGTCTTCATGGGCGAGCCGAGCCTGAAGAATTACACCGTGCAGACTGATGTGATGAGCGAGGGCAAGCCGCGCAAGATGTCCGAGGTCGGCCAGGTCAACCAGCGCTACCTCATCGTCCTCAAGGGCAACGCGCAGGAGATCGAAATCAACTCGAATCAGGAACGCCTCAAGGTCGCGGCCCCGTTCAAGTGGAAGGCCAACGAGTGGTATACCCTCAAGTCCCGCGTGGACGTGAAGCCCGACGGCTCCGGCGTGGTCCGTGCCAAGGCGTGGAAGCGCGGCGCGCCCGAGCCCGCCGCGTGGAGCATCGAGGTGCCGCACAAGGTCGCGCACCAGAACGGCTGCCCTGGTCTTTATGGCTTCGCCCCGCAGGACATGCGGGTGTTCATCGACAACGTGAGCGTGACGGCGAACTGAATAATGCCCGGCGAACAATCATTTCCGTAATCGAAAACAGCATGAAACACCTCCCCCTCCTCACCGCCGCGCTGCTCGCGGGCGGCCTCATCACCCAAGCCCAGGACTGGACCCAGTGGGGCGGCGCGCAGCACCGCAACATGTATTCCGCCGCCAGGGGCCTGCCCGACAAGTTTGAGCCCGGCAAGCTCGTGAAGGGCACCGAGAAATACGACCCCGCAACCCAGAAAAACGTGAAGTGGGTCGCCAAGCTTGGCTCGCAGAGCTACGGCAATCCCACCATCGCCAACGGCCGCGTCTATGTCGGCACCAACAACGATTCGGCACGCGACAAGAAGCATCCCGGGGACCGCTCCATCCTGCTCTGCCTCGACGAGAAGACCGGGGAGATGAACTGGCAGCTCGTCGTTGCAAAGCTCAAGTCCGGCAAGGTCAACGACTGGGAAAGCCTCGGCCTGCTTTCCTCTCCCACCATTGATGGCAACCGCGTTTATGTCGTCACCAGCCGCTGCGAGGTGTTGTGCCTCAACGTGGAGGGCATGGCCAACGGCAACGACGGCCCTTACAAGGACGAGGCCAAATATGCGGTGCTCGACATCGTCGGTCCGGACGGCAAGGCCATCGCTCCCGTCCCGCCGGGACCGAAGGACGCCGACATCATCTGGCGCTACGACATGATGGATGAGCTGGGCGTCTTCCCGCACAACGCCTCGAACTGCTCCGTCCTCATTGTCGGCGACGTGGTTTATGTCTGCACCTCGAACGGGCAGGACTGGACGCACGTCAACATCCCGTCGCCGCTTTCCCCGAGCCTCATCGCCATCAACAAGAAGACCGGCGAGCTGCTCGGCGAGGATGACGCGAAGATCGGTTCGCGTCTTTTCCACGGCCAGTGGAGTTCGCCCTCGACCGGCAAGGTGAACGGCAAGGACCTCATCTTCTTCGGCGGCGGCGACGGCTTCTGCTACGCCTTCGACGCGATCCCCAAGAAGGAGGGCGACGGCTCGTTCCTGAAGACGGTTTGGAAATACGACGCGAACCCGCCCGAATACAAGACGAAGGACGGCAAGCCCATCAAGTATCCCGCCGCCGAAGGCCCCAGCGAAATCAACTCCACGCCGGTGTTCTGGAAGAACCGCATCTACACCGCCACCGGCCAGGACCCCGAGCACGGCGAGGGCGTCGGCCATCTCGTCTGCCTTGATGCGACGAAGAGCGGCGACATCACCAAGACCGGCGTCCTCTGGGAGTTCAAGGGCATCAACCGCAGCATCTCGACCGTTTCGATTGATCCGGCGACGGGCCTGCTCTTCATCGGCGACTTCTCCGGCTTCGTGTATTGCCTCGATTCCGAGACGGGCAAGCTGCACTGGAAGTATGACATGAAGGCGCACATGTGGAGCTCCACGATGGTCGCCGACGGCAAGGTCTATGTCGGCGACGAGGACGGTGACTTCGTCGTGCTCGCCGCGAAGGGCGGCCCGAAGGCCGAGCTCCTGAGCGAGTGCAACCTCGGCGCGCCGATCTACTCCACGCCGGTCATCGCCAACGGCGTCATCTACATCTCCAGCAACACGCATCTCTTCGCGTTGCATGACTCCGCGAAGGCAAAGGCCCCGAAGCCGTAAGCCCGCACCTGAAAGCGCAACCCATTCCTGAACCGAAACCATGCCCATTCCCACCGTCGCCCCCGAACTCGTCGCCAAGGCCAAGGCTGAACTCGACAAGCACCTCCTCGAAATCATCGAGTGGCACTTCAACCCCGCCACCGGCTGTCCCTTCTGGCTCGACTGGGCCGGCAAGAACTTCGACCCGCGCAAGGAGATCGCGAAATTCGAGGACGTGCTGAAGTTCCCGCACTTTCAGGACGAGTGGCTGCGCGATCTCCAGCCCGAGGTCTGGGTGCCCGCGCAGTTCAAGGGCAAGCCGTTCAACATCTTCGAGACCGGCGGCACCACGGGCATGCCCAAGCAGCGCATCGGCTGGAACGACTACAAGGTGGATTACTCCGAGTTCAGCGACAAAATCTCCGACGCCCACTTCCCGCGCGGCGGCGCGTGGCTGATGATGGGCCCCACCGGTCCCCGCCGGCTCCGTCTCGCCATCGAGCATCTCGCGAACGTGCGCGGCAGCTCCTGCTACTTCATCGACCTCGACCCGCGCTTCGTGAAGAAGCTCATCACGAACAAGCAGTTCGACGTCGCCAAGCAATACATGGCGCACGTCGTGGACCAGGCGACCCTGATCCTCCAGAACCGCAAGGTCACCGGCCTGTTCACCACGCCGAAGCTGCTCGAAGCCATCGCCGAGAAGGTCAATCTCTGGGACGCCGGCATCCGCGGCGTCTTCTGCGGCGGCACCTCCATGAAACCGCAGGAAGTGCGCTTCATCATCGAGGAACTGCTCGAGAACCGCATCGGCTTCTACCCGACCTACGGCAACACCCTCATGGGCCTTGCCGCCAGCGTGCCCCTCCAGCCCGAGGACAACTACAGCGTCAGCTACTACGCTCCGCAGCCGCGCGCCGTTCTGCGCGTTGTGAACCCGAACCAGACCACCGAGACCGTCGCCTACGGCGCCTGGGGCCGCGTGGAACTCACCACGCTCACGAAGGAGTTCTTCATGCCCCGTTTTCTCGAGCGCGACGAGACCGTCCGGCGCGCCCCGCGTCCGCCCTATGCCTGGGATGGCGTCGGCGACGTGCGGCCCTTCGGTGCGATGGAGAAGAACATCGTCGAGGGTGTTTACTGACCTCCGCAGCCCGTAACATCTGGGGGCGTTCCCGCATCAGGGCGCCCCTGATGTCGTTTTAAGGGTGAGAAGGGCGGGACAATTGCTGCATGTTGAGGTAGATGTTCGGGAGCTGCCAGACAACTTAATGCGCCATGGTTTATTTCACCGTCTATCTCAAGAACTTGAACAACAGCACCGGCTACGTCGACACCGCGTTGGCCGATGACCAGTTGATGCGCGACTACCTTCAGTATCTCGACATCGGCGTGAAGGCCCACCGCGCCTACGCTGTCGTGGACGCCGCAGCCAGTGATTTGCCCGTCGGCGTCTTCGCCGTGAACCTGGCCGACGTGGCCGCCATCACCGCCACAGTTCCGCGCGAGGACGGCCACCCGGAACTCTTCTCGGCTCCCGAAGAACAGCCGTCCAATCCGGACGCGACGAAGGGAGCAGCTTCTGAAGTTGAGCCTGTCCCGCGAGCGAAGTAGCCTTCGCCGCGAGTCATGAGCCTGACGCCCGCATCACGGGAGCCTCTGCCTGCCCACCCGCCGGACGGGCCCGTCCATCCGCTGGCCGCCGGGCTTCTGGTGTTCGTCGACAACCTGTGGATGCTTGCGGACTGGAACGCGGTCACCTGGTTCCTGACCATTCCGTTGAGCTTCCTCTCCGTCGGCTTTGCGACCGTGCTCATCCAGAGGTTCCTCCACCGCGATGGCTGGGGTAGGGCGCTGGCCAAGGGTTTTCTTCTGGGCGTCATCGCGGGAATTCCGACTTCCGTGACGGGAACCCCGGTGGGCCTCGCGCTGCTGACGTGGGCGGGCATAGCGCGGGCGAAGGGTGCGCCGGCTCCTTCACCGTTGACGAACGCGGTGCGTGCCTCCGCTCACGCGCCGGCTCCGCCGATTCCAATTGAGGCGCAAGTCATCTCCAGCACACCGTCCGGCCTTCCTCCAACGCTGACACCGCCGCCGGCTGTCACAGCACCCGTCCTCCCGCGCCGGGTTGAGCCGTGGTGGGTGAAGCTCGCCATCGTCCT
>JBAYGL010000176.1:0-9880 GCA_041666725.1 Limisphaerales bacterium | reverse complement strand
TGACCGTGAGCGAGGTGCTGCGTGCGAACACCGCGCAGCTCGTGGACCTGCTCAAG
Organism: Limisphaerales bacterium; assembly: GCA_041666725.1. Taxonomy (GTDB): domain Bacteria; phylum Verrucomicrobiota; class Verrucomicrobiia; order Limisphaerales; family SXTU01; genus SXTU01. The sequence continues at coordinate 9,824 of JBAYGL010000176.1, read as the reverse complement.
CGCGAACTGGAGCTGCGGCAGCGCCAGCTCGACGACGAACTCTTCTTCCGCACGCTGGAGCGCATCTTCATCGAGGAGCGCATCTACAAACGCATCGAGCAGTGCAAGACCAACGAGGCCGTCCTCGCCGCCGTGTTCGACGGCTTCAAACCCTTCCACAAGGAGCTGGCCCGCGAACTCGCCGACACCGACGCGGACCGCCTCCTGCAGGTCCGCATCCGCCGCATCTCGCTCTTCGACATCAACCGGCACCGCGAGGAGATGGACAAGCTCAAGGCCGAGCTGGCCGAGGTGAAGAAGCACCTCAAGAACGTGAAGGGCTACGCCATCGCGCACCTCGAAGCGCTGCTGGAGAAATACGGCCCGCAATACCTGCGCCTCACCACCAAATCCGCCCGCCACGAGGAGGTGGACGTGAAGACCGTCGCCTTCAAGGCCTTCAAGGTCGCCTACGACCGCGAGAGCGGCTACGTGGGCTGCAAGGTCAACGGGGACGAGTTCAAGGCGGAGTGCACCAAGTTCGACAAGCTGCTGCTCGTGTTCAAGGACGGCACCTACAAGGTCACGGAGCTGCCGGAGAAACTCTTCGTAGGTCCGGAGCTTTTCTTCTGCGGCCTCCCGGATCGCGAGCGCGTCTTCACCTGCGCCTACACGGACCGCAAGGCGAGCTACCTCAAGCGCTTCACCTTCGGCGGCACGATCCTGAACAAGGCGTATCTCTGCATCCCGGACAAGTCACGCATCCTCTACTTCGCCCCGGACACGCCCAAGGTGCTCTACGTCCGTTACAAGCCGGCACCCCACCAGAAGGTCCACCAGCAGACCTGCGATCCGGCGAAGGTGGACGTGAAATCACCCAAGACACGCGGGCGGATGCTCTCGATCAAGGACATCAGCAGCGTGACCGCCGAGCCGACGCGCGGCTGGGACGAGCAGGCCGCGACGACGGAGATCGTTTTCGTTTAGCCCGAACTCCGAAGCGACGGCAACCGCCGGCGAGGGGCGCGGCGTTCACGCCGCAGCAGGGTGGGAGGCGCAGAAACCGCTCCTATTTGCCGGGCGTTTCGTTCACTCGCAGCCTTCTGCGGCGTGAACGCCACGCTCCCCGCACCGTCACCGTTTCATCCGCGTCCTCTGCTTCGAAGTCCGGGTTTGGTGCGCGCTACCGCTCGATGACCCGGTAGAAGCGGTGAGGGTGCTGGGCGGCGGCGGTGTCGTCCACCTCGATGCCGCCGTTGGTGATCTGAAACGCGTTCGTGAGAGCCACCCAGTTGGTGGTGAGAAGGTTGGTGTTCACCTGCACCTGGAAACCCGATGCGAACTGAGAGTCGAGCGGGTAGCTGCCAACGTCGGTGAAACGCAGACGGAACGGCGCTCCGGGCAGCGGCGGCACGGGGGAGATCTGAGTGGGGCCAAGCACCCGCAGGAGCGCACCGGCGCTCAATTCGGCACCGCTGGCGTTGGTGACAAGCACGGAAAACGTCCCGGCGATGGCGCGGGAGACGAAGGGAAGGGCGATCAGTGAATTGGTGGCGTCGGCGATGTTGGTGCCGTCGCGCATCCATTGATAGTAGAGGGGGCCGCTGCCGGCGGCGACGACGGCGAAGCTGACGTTGGACCCGGCGGTGGTCACGCGGCTCTGCGGCTGCGTGGTGATGGCAGCAGGCCCCGTGGGCAGGCTGGGAGGGCTGTTGCTGACGTAGTTCAGCAGTGTCACCGCCTTCGTGAGGCCGTCAATCTGACAGACATACCAGTAACGTCCCACGCCCGTGGCAGGCACCGTCAGCGTGCTGGCCAGACCTGCGGCGGTGTAAATGCGCGCGGCCGCGCCGGAGCCGACAATCGATCCGACACTGCTGTATTGGTAAACGTAGTAGGTGTAAGTGCCAGGCGAGGTGTTCGTGATGGTGATCGTTTCAGGGCCGTAGCTGGTGACGTCATCCACGTCGAGGTTGGCGAAGGGCGGACCCGCCACGGTGCCGCGGTCGCTGAAGTAGATGTGATAAAACTGCCCCGCAACGGCGGGAGTGAGCAGGTGCGAGTCGAGGTCGGTGGGACTGGCTCCCCACGTCAGGACGAGACGGATGGTGTTCGGGTCGCCGATGTTCGGGGAGATCGCGAACTCGTATTGGTTCGTGATGCCTACAAGAAGGTTCAAGGACGCGGAAAAGGACGAGTAACCGCTCGCGGTTGCGATCAGGGTGACGGGCAGCACCGCAGGGACGGCGTTGAAGAAGAACGAGCCGTCCACACCGGAGACACGGTTGGTGCCGGCGATGGAAATGGTGACGTTGGCCCGGGGTTGTCCGGTGAGGGCATCTCGCGCAATGCCCGCCAGCACGGTGTTGGTGAAGTTCGAGTAGAAGGCGAGTTGCGCCGCCGAACTGACGACGGTTGCCGTGGTGTTCGACACGGCAACGGTGTAGGCTCCGGCCTCATTGGTGGCGGCGTTGAAGAGGGTGAGCGTAACGCCGGTCTGGCCGGTGAGGTTCGTGCCATCCTTGCGCCATTGGTAATAGAGGGTGCCTCCCCCTGTCGCGGTGACCGTGAAGTTCACCGTGCCGCCCGGCACGATCGTCTGGCCAATCGGCTGCGCGGTGATGGATGGTGCGCCCGGCTTGAGGCCCTGCCGGATTGTGTGATTGCCGCTGTCGGCGATGTAGATGTTGCCCGCGATATCCACGGCGACCCCCACAGGCCCGCGAAACCGTGCGGTTGCACCATCGCCGTCCGTGCTCCCCTTCACCCCGGCCGTCCCCGCGAGAGTGACGACCACGCCGGCGGAACTCACCTTGCGAATCACATCATTGCCGGAATCCGCAACGAAGAGGCTGCCCGTCGAATCCACCGCCACACCCTTCGGTGAACGGAACTGTGCCGCAGCCCCCGTGCCGTCAGCGTTTCCCGCGACGCCCGCAGAACCCGCCAGGGTCGTGACCGCACCGGAGGACGTGATTTTTCGAAGAGTGCAGTTCTGGGTGTCCGCAACATACACGTTGCCGGAGGAATCCACCGCGATGCCAAAGGGCAGGAAAAACCGCGCCGCAGTGCCCGTGCCGTCCGCCGAGCCAAACGTGCCGGCCGTGCCCGCGAGTGTCGTCACCACACCGCCGGATGTGATTTTTCTGATCGCGCAATTCGCCGTGTCCGCGACATAGACGTTGCCGGAGTTGTCCACGGCCACGCCTCCCGGGCTGGAGAACCTCGCGGCGTTTCCAGTGCCGTCCGCGGTGCCGGGCGAACCAGCGAGGCCGGCAAGCGTCGTAACCGTGCCATCGGGAGCGATCTTCCGGATCGTGTGGTTTCCGTAGTCGGCAACATAGACGTTGCCGGAGGTGTCCACGGCGACGCCGCCGGGCGTCTTGAAGCGCGCTGCCGTATTCGTGCTGTCGGTGCTGCCGGCGACACCCGCAAGGCCCGCCAGGGTGCTCACATCGGCAAGCGCAGTGATCTTCCTCACCGTGTTGTTTGCGCTCTCGACGACATACACGTTGCCGGAGCCGTCCACGGCCACGCCGCTTGGAGCATTGAATCGCGCCGCAGTGCCGCCGGCGTCCACGCTGCCAGAGACACCCGCAAGGCCGGCGAAACTGTTGATGGTGGACTGCGCGCGGGCAGACGGCGCAAAAGGCGCGGCAAGCAGGGCGCCGAGCAGAGCGATCCAAGGGAGTCGGAGATTCATCGTCGTGCCGTCATCGCTGTTTCAAGTGACGCCCGTGCTGCGACTTTGTCCGGCACGGTCAGGGTTCCACCAGCCGGACGCGATAGAACTGAGGTCCACCGGCCGGCGGGGTCTGAAACTCAATCTCGCGTCCGGTGCCGATCACGTTCGTGGCAACGGCGGTCCAGTTCGTGCCGGCGATCGAAGTGGCAACTTCCAGCACGTAGGTCTTGCCCACTGCCGTGGGCCAGCGCAGACGCGGCCCGCCGGAGATCAGGCCGGGCGCGCGCAACTGCAGTCCGGAGCCGGCGTCATTCGGATCGGTGCCCGCACGGAACTCGGCCCAGTTGGGAACACCATCGCCGTCGGCGTCCGCCCCCGGCGCGGAGAGAAGGTTGTTCAAAGCCCCAAAGTGCTTCAAACGCCACGCATCCGGAATACCATCGCCCCATGACGACGTGTTGCGTGCGCGGGTTGTGATCAGACCCGTCTCGCGTCGGGATGGCACCGAGCCGATGCCCGAGGGTGATGCGGATGCATGGTCGAAGAGCAGGGCATATGCGGCATTTGCACCGGCACCGGCAGGCAGCGTAACAACCAGCGTGCCCACCGCAGCATCCCCGGCGAGTCCGGAGACAGTGTTGTCGAGCCATGCAGCGGAATAGTTGCCCGCGAAACGCGACCGGCTGACGGTCGGCACACCAAGGACTCCGCTGGGCACAAACTGCACCGGAGTCGTGATGGGTGGCGCGCCCTCCAGCGCGGTGACGCTGAGGTTCAGCATCAACACCCGCAAGGGCAGCGTGCCGGACACGCGCGCCGTGATCGGGATGTTCAGCGTCTGGTCTGCACCACCGATGATTTCACCGGCGCTGAATGTCACTGAAGGCGTGTCGGTTGGGGTGCCAAGGGACTGGGCTGCGTGGTTTACGCGCGTCGGAGACGAAGAACCGGTCCGGGCGACGGACTGGCCCGAAACACCCCGGAAAGTGTTGGAGCCGGCAAAGGCGTAGTGGAAGCCGTTCGAGCGGAAGCGGAAGAAATTGGTGAGCGACGCATCAAGTGAGCGGCGGAAGGTCACAAAGACATCCGCCACGTCCAGCGTGCCGTCACCGAAGCCGATGGTGTTGATGACCGTGTCGTCGCCGGAGGAAAGCGCGCCGCCGGCATTGGGTCCGGGCACGAAAAGGGACGTGCCCGGCACGGCAAGAACGGAGCCGCAGCAGGAATCCATCGCATCTTCAAAATCGCTGCCAGGCACCGGACTGTTAAAACCATAGATCGCAGTCTGGAAAATCTGGGACACATCGTTGGCCAGCAGATTCGTGTCCCCGAAGTCGCCGGCGTTCACCCAGCGGAAAGGGGCAACGTCTCCGGCCAGATATATCGGCGAGCCAATGGTGACGGTCTTGACGGCGTTGATCGGGCTCGCGGCGGTCAGGCTCCCATTGGTCGGCGCATCGATGAAGACATCCGTCGCAACACCGTCGGCCGTGGCCGATGGCCGGTGGATGCGGATGGAATAGGTCTGGCCGTTCGTTGCCGTGGTGGGCACCCGGAAGCCAAACGCCCCCACCACGACCTTGCCGGCGGCACTGTCGAAAAGATTGTCGTGGGCGAGCGAATACTTGATCAGATCCTGCGAGGTGGAGGCGTAGAGGTTGGTGTTGCCGCGCCGTTCCAGCCAGCCGACGGAGAGGAGGTTGAGCGTGCTGTTCGTCGCCAGCAGATTCGTGAAGTTCTGCACGATGTTGGTGACCGTGCCGACGACGTTCGTGGTGAAGCTGGTGAACATGGCGGGCGGAATCCGACGCAGCAAACCATCGGGAAGCAGCTCGCGAAGGCGCGAATCAAAGGTGACCGCGCCCGCCGTCACCGCCGGGCCGGTGCCGTTGGTCACCGACAGCGCGAACTGCAGCGAATACATCTGCTGGCCGCTCAGGAGGTTCATCGTCACCGGTGCGAAATAGGTCTGGCCGGACGCCGCGATGAAGCTGCTGGATGCCTCGCCGCCGTCGAAGCCGAAGGAGATGCGGTTGGCAACAAAGTTGGACGGCGAAAAGACGTTCGAAATGGTGGTGCTGGGCGCGTAGTTGGGTTTGAACGCCTTCACGGTGAACGTCAGGTTGCTGTTGTTCAGATTGAACGAGAGCGTGGTCCCGCTGGTGATGGGACCCAGGCTGGGCGCACCGTTGGTCGGCTCCGTTCCGTCAATCGTGTAATACATCTGCGCGCCGGTCGTGGCGCTGCTCACGGAGAAGGACGCGGCGTTGTTGCCCGAGATCGTCGGGTTCGCGGTCTGGAACTGGAAGCGCGCTGTAACCACGCCGCTGGAGACCCGCCCGCTCTGGGAGCTTTGCGCCTTGATCGTCAGGTCCGGCTGCACCGGGTTGATGATCGTCGGAGGCAAGCTTGCCGCCCCGTCCGCATACGCGGGAGCGGTGGGCGTGCCCGCGCCGGGGGCGGGGATCGTGTCATTGAACGCGTTCGTGGGCGTCGTGCCGGAACTGTAGTAGGTGTTCACCCCGGACTCGGCCAGGATGGCGATCACCACGTCGTTGTTGAAAACCGAAGAGGTCACCTGGGTCAGCTTCGTGCCGGTCTGTCCGGTGTTCGGATCGGTTGTCAGAACCACGGTGCCAATGGTGGGACTGCCGATGGCAGGCTGCGCGGGCGTCTGCTGGATGCGCCGAACGGCCTTGTTGCCCGAATCCGCCACGAGAAACGCGCCATTCAACACGTCTGCCACCAGACCGACCGGTGAATTCAAGCGTGCCACATTGGTGACGCCGTTGACGAAGCCGGCCTGTCCCGCCGCACCAACGGAGGTTTCAATGGTGTAGGTGCCAATGGTGGTGTTCGTGTAAAGACGGCGGACGGTGTGGTTCCCCGAATCGGTGATGAGCAGGCCCGCCACACCCATCCACACGATGCCGCGCGGGGAAGAAAGCTGGGAGGTGGCAGCAATGGGAAACGTGTCCGCGCTGCCGGCGATGCCGGTGCCCGCGCGCACGGTGATCGTGCCGTTGGTGTCCACGGTCTTGATCTGGTGGTTCAACGTATCCGCCACCCAGATGTCCCCGTTGTCGCCAATCGTGAGACCATTGGGCTGATTGAAGCCGACGGCATAAGTCGTGACGGCATTGGCCGCGTCAATCCTGCGGATGGCGTTGTTCTTCGAGTCGGCGACGTAAATGTTGCCGGAAGAATCCACAGCCAGCCCGATCGGCGTGTTGAACCGCGCGGCAGGGCCGGTGCCGTTCACCAACCCCGCGATCGTCGGCGCACCCGCGATGTTCGACACCACGCCATCGAAGCCGACGTAGCGGATGGTATGATTGCCAGAGTCGGCAACAACGAGGCCGCCGCGCGCCGAGACGAGACCCGCCGGATTGAAGAAGCGCGCGTTGAAGCCGGCGTTGGCCGTCGGGTTGTCATTGGTGCCAATGCCACCGGCGTAATCCCCCGCCAGCACGGTGAGGCTGGAAGTAGTGGAAACAAACTTGAGGACGCGATTCGCTCCGGTGGCCAGATCGCCGAGAAATGAGAATCCGCCCTGATCCGTGATGTAAAGGTTTCCGGACGCGTCCACCGCGACACTGTGCGGTTGAACCAGCCCGTTGGTCACGACCACATCCACCGTCTGCGCGCCCGCAGCGACCGCCCAGCCGGCGACGACGGCCATGCAGGCGGTGCGACAGCGGCGGGCGAGCGTCATGACGCGTTGGGCTTGAGCAGTTCTCATGCGATTCGCAGATTCAAGGCAGCACCCGCACCCGGTAGAAGCGCAGTCCGCCGGACGCGTTGGTCTGGACAAACTCCTTCAGGCTGCCGTCGCCAAGGTTGGTGGACAACGGCGTCCAGCCCGGGTTGACGAGGTTCGAGTTGCTCTCAATCACGTAGTATTTGCCCGGGGCGCTCAGGAGCTGAAGCGCCAGATCGCGCCCGCCGTTGCGCCATCCGCCCGAGCCGAGCTGCACGCGCGAGGCGGCATTGGTCGGGTTCGTGCCCGCGAGGAATTCCAGGACGTTGGGCACCCCGTCGCCGTCCGGGTCCGCGAGGTCACCAGCATCCGGGCTGGCCGGACTGCCAAAGAACGCCGTCTTCCACTCGTCGGAAATCACCGAAGGGGGGGCGGGCGCGGCGGACTGCACCCAGACGGACGCGGGGCGGGTTTCGAAGTTGTATTGCGTAAAGTAGTCGGGAGAGCCGTCCGCGTTCGCGAAGCTCACGACGTAGCTGGAGCCGGCCGTGGCCGTGACGGGAACGGTGAAGCGAACGAAGCCGAGCAGGTTGCTGCTGAGACCCGGGAGCGCAAGCTGGCCGACATTCCACCCCGCCGCCACGGAGTTGGTGGTCCCGGCGGTGATGCCCGGAGCCAGTTGCGGGGTGAGTGCGATGAACTGCGGCGGCTGCGGCAGCACAGGGGCTCCGTTGACGGGATCCACCAGCGCGCGGAATTGCAGGCCCGCGAGTTGGGCGCCGGGGACGACACGGGCGAACACGGGCACACTGACGGTCGCGCCGGGGGTCACGTTCTCAACCGGCAGCGCGCCGATGACAGCCTGGCGGTTCCACACCTCGCCCGGCGGCGGAAGGGCCGCTGCGGCCCTCGGAATTGCGGCAGGCACGAGGTTGGTCACGCCGGTGGTGCGAGCACCGCCGGACCAGGTGCGGGACCAGTTCGTGGTGCTCACGCCCAGAGCGGGATTGGTATTCAGCCGCAACGCCCGCAGGAGAATGATCTGCCAATCGAGGAAGCGTATCTGCCCGTCGCCACCCACCGTGCCGGCAGTGTCTTCGGGAAAGGCATCCATCGCATCGAACACATCGCTGAAGGCGTAGGGCAGCCGGATGCCCGAGGCGGCGGCGAAGGCGTTGTTCACATCGGCGTTGTCGAGGTTGCCGCTGCCGAAGTCGCCCGCGTTATACCAGCCGCCCGGCGAGGTGTCGCCCACCCGGTAGCTGAGATTGGTGACCGTGATGACGCGGGTGCCTGCGGAGGCGATGGTGACGGAATTCTGCTGTGCATCCGAGGTGCCGGAGGGTTGGAGGATGTCAATGTTGTAGGTGCTTCCCGGGGCCGCGCCCGCAGGAATGGGGATCGTAATGAGGGCGGCGACCGCGAAACGGCTGACGGTCAGGTTCGCATTCGTGCCGAGGAAGGCGACGAGCAGGCCGCGCGTCGTGCCCAGGGTGTAGGGCGACGAGCTGAACGTCGCCGAGGAACCGCCCGTGGTCAGCTGGACAAAGTCGTTCGTGGAAATCGCCTGGGCGCCGAAGGTCGAACCGATCATCGGGGCCGCGCCGTTGGGCGTGACCTCGACGCGGAACTGGAGCGAGCGGAGCGTGTCGTTGGTGCGAAGGTTCAGGACGAGGGGCACCACCACGCGCGCGCCCACGCCGGCGAAGATGTTCGTGTTCACACCACCCGGAACTCCGATGGTCGTGGAGGTGGCGGCCACGCCGGTGATGTTGGTGCTCGCGCTGTTCGTGCCGCTGAAGGCGAACGACGCGACGCGCAGGCCGGTCAGGTCGTTGGTGGCATTGTTCCAGAGGATGGTGCCGCTGCCGCCGGACATGGCGACGGCGGTGCTGTTGGTGGTCGGCTCCGTGCCGTCCGTGGTGAAATAGACGTTCGTGCTCGAACTGGTCACCGTGATGAGCGTGCCCATCGGGAAGTAACCGGAGTTCGGAGTGAAGGCGAGGGCGGGCGGGTTCAGCGTCGTGCTGCCGCCGGAGCCGACTCCGCTGGGGCCGGTGAGCCCCGAGCCCGTCACGGTGCGGATGACGTGATAATACTGCTCCGTCACGTAGGCCGTGCCGCTGCCGTCCACCACCACGCCGGTGGGCAGGCGGGATTCGGCAAACTCCGCCGTGCCGTTGGCCCAGCCGGGGTAGATGGCCGGCGCGGAAAAGGTGACCCAGAAATTGGAGAGGACGCCGTAGAGCACCGAGGTGTTGCCGGCGCTGTCCACGAGGCGGACCTGGTGATTGCCCTGATCGGCCACGACGAGCGTGTTGTTGCCCGCCTTGGCCAGATGCCGGGGGGAGTTGAAACGCGCCGCTGTGCCGCTGCCCACCGCGCTGCCGGCGGTGTTCGTGCCGCCGGCGAGGAAGGTGACGGCGAGCGTGTTCGGGTCCACGAGGTGGATCGTATGCC
>JBAYGL010000175.1:0-9884 GCA_041666725.1 Limisphaerales bacterium | reverse complement strand
TGCAGGGTGATGACCGGAGCGGTGCCGAACGTCAGCACCGCGACGCTGCTGGTGACGCTGCCCACGGCATTTGTCACGACCACCGTGTAGTCACCCGCCTGCGGTGGCTGCGCGTTCGTCAATGTCAGCGTCGCGCCATTTTCGCCGAGCAGGTCCGCGCCATTGAAGCGCCATTGATACGCAAGTGTTGGAGCGCCGACAGCGGTGACACTGAAGGCAGCATTCGCTCCTGCGGTCACCAGCAGACTCTGCGGCTGCGCGGTGATGCTCGGCCCGGAAAGGTTGTCGAACCGCGCGATGTGGTTGCGAACCTGGCCGCCAGCCCGGGTGAACTTGCCGCCAACCACCACGTTGCCCGAGTCGTCGAGCACGATGGAATACGGCAGGTCGTTCAAGCCGGTGCCAGGATCGAAGCTCGCGTCCAGGCTGCCGTCGGCATTCAGCCGCGCGATGCCCGGGCGGCTGACGCCTGCAATGGTCGAGAAGTAACCGCCGATGATCAACTTGCCGTCACCTTGCACGGCGACGGCGATCACGTCGGAATTGATCGTGCTCCCGGCGTTGAAAGTTGCATCCAGCGCGCCGCCGGAAGTCAGCTGCACCATGCGGCTGCGCGATCCGGCGCTGATCCCGCCGCCGAGAAGGACGCTGCCACCGGGCAGGACATTGATGGAGGCGACATAGCCGCTGATCAACGGACCGGAGTCGAAGCTCGTGTCGAGAGCGCCGTTGGAGTTCAGGCGCGCGACCGGATTGTGCGTCACGCCATTGAACAGGCTGAACTGGCCGCCGACCAAAATCCTGCCATCCGGCTGCACGGCCAGCGCAAGCACCGTTCCGCCCGGCCCGCCGCCCGGATCAAAACCCAGGTCCACCGTGCCGTCTACATTCAGGCGGGCGACACGATTGCGGACGATCCCGTTGACCATCCCAAAGGTGCCCGCGATGACAATTTTCCCGTCCGCCTGCACGGTGATGGCGTTTACGGTGCCATCGGTTTTTACTCCATTGCTGCCCCAGTTGCCCGAGATGTCGGGCGAGCCATCGGCGTCAAGGCGGCCGATGCTGCGGTTGTTTGATCCGTTGAGTCCGTAAAAATTACCACCGATGACCACCTTGCCGTCCGCCTGCCGGGCCATGCCATACACCGTGCCATCCACGCCGGTCAGGTGATTGAAACCGGGGTCCAACGTCCCATCCGGCAGCAGACGTGCGATGCGGTTTCGAACCGCCCCGTTGTAGGAACCGAACGCACCGGCGATCAGCAGCTTCCCATCGGGCTGCACCACGATGGCCTGCACGTTGCCGTCCGCGCCGGAGCCTGAGTTGAAGACAACATCCAATCCACCGGGGTTTGCCATCGTGTTGAACACGAGGCAAACGAGCAGGGCAATGAGCCGAAATATCTGCGGCCGAAGGGCCATAGAATCACTGATACCGACCAGTCAAAACAATGATCAAAGACAACAGCGTCTTTTGCCTGCTCTGTCCAGCTCAAGTATTTAGGGAAATTCCTTAATGACGGATGGGGGATTCATTCGTCCGGAGCGTGGAACTGACGCAGGCACAGCACACAGCACACATCGGTCACTTCGTTAAACAGGCAGCCCTGTTCCAGGCCGTGTGGGGGCGAGAGATTTTCAAAGGAGCTTGCCGCCGGAATGGAAGCGAGCATAGTCGGCCTCCGGCGGCAAATGCCGCATCAGCTTGAATGCTTTGGAGATTAGTTGGGCGAGTGGCGCAGTGGTTAGCGCAGATGCTTTACACGCATTTGGTCGGGGGTTCGACTCCCTCCTCGCCCACCACTTTTTTCTTCTGAGATGGTGCGCCCGGCGGGAGTCGAACCCACGACCGTCCGCTTAGAAGGCGGATGCTCTATCCAGCTGAGCTACGAGCGCAACCAATTCTCCCAAGAGGGTTCAGTGCCGGTGGAAAGGCAGCTTGATGATTTTTCTCACGCCGCTTTCCCGTGCGGTGCCGGGAAGACTGCCGCCCAAACCGCCGGACAGCCTACCTCTGAGACCAGACGTGCGCTTCAGAATACGGTTCGCAACACTGCACCCGCCGCAGGCTACGCGCAGCTTCGGGGCAACGGCAAGCTCGTATGACTCATCCCGGAACAACCCGACGTTCACGACCGGAGAACGGAACGTCGGACGCGCGATGCCGGCCGGCCTGGGTGCGATGAACGCGATCCATGACTGAGAGGCTGTCTGAACGAGAAGGCTCGACGCATCGAGCCGCAGCGCGTCGAGCGCCCGCATTCCGCCACTTTCTCGAACCAAGTTTGGTGACATGTTCCGCAAAATGGGAGTGGCTCTTGGAGCTGCGTTCGCTAGGCTTGGTCGGATGAGGGAGCACACCTCATCCCGCATGAACCTTTCTCTCATCGGTCCGTCCGGCTCGGGCAAGGGCACTTACGGCGGAGCGCTCGTCAGGGATCTCTGGCTTGAACACGTTTCCACGGGCGACCTGTTCCGTCAGAATTTTCAGGATCAAACCCCGCTCGGACTGAGTGCCCGGGGATACATGGAGCGGGGCGAGCTGGTGCCCGACGAGATCGTGGACGCAATGGTCGAAGAGTGGATGCGCAGCAGTGATCCTGCGGGGGACATTCTCTTCGATGGATTTCCCCGCACGGAATATCAGGCGCGGTTTCTGGATGACCTCTTTGCAAGCGTGGGCGGACGGCTGGATGCGGTGATTCTGTTGAATGTCAGCGAATCGGAAATGCTCCGTCGCCTGGAAGGCCGGACGATTTGCCGGCTCTGCAAGACGCCATTCCACAACACGCTGCGCCCTCCTGTAAAAACAGGAATATGCGACGCCTGCGGGGGTGAGTTGCAACGGCGTCCCGATGATCAGCCGGAACTGGCCCTGGCCCGGCTGCGCCTGTTTCAACGCACCGTCGGGCCCGTGCTGGAATACTACCGGCCTTCAGGCCGGCTCCGCGTGATTGAGGCGGAGGGGCCGGTGGAGCGGGTGCAGTGGGCCATTTCCTCCGCGCTGGAATCGCTCCGCTCACGCGACGCGGCGTCCAGATCAGCCGAGCCGCTGGTCGAGCTGCCCGCCTGGCATCGTCAGACAACATTGCTGCCAGCACAAACGCGGAAGGACTGCCTGGGACTGGTGCTGCTGGGCGGTCCCGGATCGGGCAAGGGCACCCAGGCCGAACAGTTGAGCCGCGAACTCAAGCTGCCGCACATCGCGACGGGCGACCTCTTCCGGGAGAACCTCAGGCAGGCCACCGAGCTGGGACGTCATGCGAAGGCCTACATGGACCGGGGGGAGCTGGTGCCCGACGAAATCACCGAAGCGATGGTGCGCGAACGGCTGGCGCGCCCGGACACGACGCAGGGCTTCATCCTCGACGGCTTTCCCCGCACGCTGCCGCAGGCGCTTGCCCTGGGCGAGATGCTGGCGGACATGGGACGCAGGCTGGCTGGCGTGCTGTGCATCGCCGTGTCGGACGAATCGATCGTGGACCGGCTTTCCGGCCGGTTGATCTGCCGCCAGTGTCAAACGCCCTTCCACCGCAGCTACAAGAAGCCGCGCAAAGCGGGCGTGTGCGACCTTTGCGGCGGCGAATTGTATCAGCGGGATGATGACAACCCGGCCACGGTTCGCGCACGGTTGAGGACCTTCCATGCGCAGACCGAGCCGTTGATCCAGTTTTATCGCGATGCTGGCGTGTTGACGCAGGTGGACGGTCAGGGTGAAGTTGTCGCCGTCACCACACGAACGCTCGCCGCCGCAGGCGCGATACGGATCGCCATCACCTGAGAAACCGGAGCCGCGTATGTTTGAAGCCGCCGAACTCGGACGCAAACTCACCAAGGCGCAATACGACGCCGAACTGCCCAAGCTGCGCGCCGCCCTGCTCACGGCGCACTTCGCGCTCAAGGACACCAAGGCTCCCGTCATCGTCATCGTCTCCGGCGCGGACGGCGCGGGCAAGGGTGAGGTCGTCCACCGCCTCAACGAATGGCTCGACCCGCGCGGCGTGGACACTCAGGCGTTCTGGCAGACCTCCGACGAAGAACGTGAGCGACCGCGCTACTGGCGCTTCTGGCGGGCCCTGCCGGCACGCGGGCGCGTCGGCATCCTCTTCGGCTCCTGGTATTCCGAACCGATCATCCGGCGCGTTTACGGGGAGGTCAAACCCAGCAAGCTCGACACCGAGATGGATCGCGTCGCGTTCTTTGAGAAGATGCTCGCAGACGACGGGGCCGTGATCGTCAAGCTGTGGTTCCACCTGTCCAAGAAGGCGCAACGCCGGCAGTTGAAGGATCTGGAAAGCAACCCCAAGACGCACTGGCGCGTGCTGCCCACCGACTGGAAGCACTTCAAGCTCTACGACAAGTTCACCGAGGCCTCCGAGCGGGCCATCCGCCGCACGGACGCCGGTCACGCGCCGTGGCACCTGATCGAGGCAGCCGACCGGCGGTATCGCGAACTGACTGCCGGAAAAATTCTCCTGCAAGCCATCCAGCAGAAACTCGGCACCCTGGAGAAGTCCAAGCCCGCCTCCGCTCCTGCGGCTGCGGTGAAGATCCCTCGCATCCGCGGCAGGCAGGGCATCACCATCCTCGACCATGTGGATCTGACGCAGCGCCTCACGGACAGGGAATACGAGACGCAACTGGAGAAATATCAGACCCGTCTCACTCGCCTGACCTGGACCGCGTGGGAGAAGAAGGTGGCGAGTGTCGCAGTGTTTGAGGGGTGGGACGCCGCCGGCAAGGGCAGCGCAATCCGGCGCGTGACGGCGGCGGTCGATCCGCGGATGTATCGCATCATTCCCATCGCCGCGCCGACGGACGAGGAGCGCGCGCGGCATGACCTCTGGCGCTTCTGGCGGCATCTGCCGCGCGCGGGCATGACGACCATCTTCGACCGCTCGTGGTATGGCCGCGTGCTGGTCGAGCGCGTCGAGGGCTTCGCGCGCGAAGACGAGTGGAAGCGCGCGTTTCTGGAAATCAGCGATTTCGAGGAGCAGCTCGCCGAGAGCGGCATCGTCGTCTCGAAGTTCTGGATTCACATCGGCAAGGACGAGCAGTTGCGGCGCTTCAAGCAGCGCGAGGAGATCGCCTACAAGCGCTACAAGATCACCGACGAGGACTGGCGCAACCGCGAGAAGTGGGACGCCTACAAGTCCGCCATCAACGACATGGTGGCGCACACCAGCACGAAGTTCGCACCGTGGACGCTCGTGGCCGGCAACGACAAGAAATTCGCCCGGGTCCAGATTTTGAAGACGCTGTGCAAGCATCTCGAAGCGGCGCTGTGAACCGCTGCCGTTTGAACAAATGTCTTTTGCCGCGAGAGGGCGCAAAGAACGCAAAGATGAATTGAGATTGGTGTTCTTTGCGCCCTTTCGCGGCTAACCGATCATGGCGCAGAACGAAAACCCGGCTCCGCCCGCGACTTGGAAAGGCGACTTGTGGGGCGGCGTCTCGGCGATGCTCGTCGCGCTGCCGTCCTCGATTGCCTACGGCGTGACGGTCGCGGCGGTGCTTGGCCCCGCGCACCTCGCCGAGGGCGCGCTCGCCGGGGTCATCGGCGCGGTGGCGCTGGGCATCACCGCCGCCTGCTTCGGCAGCGCGCGGCAGTTGATCTCCGCTCCCTGCGCGCCCGCCGCCGCGATCCTCTCCGCCCTCGGCGCAACATTTCTGGCGCAGGCCGGTCCCGGGCAGGACGGGGCGGCGTTGGAGACTCGTGTCCTGCTGTTGCTGACGCTCGTCGGCGTGTTCTCCGCGCTGATCCAGATCGTGTTCGGAATCGCGCGGGGCGGGCGGCTCATCAAATACATTCCGTATCCGGTCGTCGCCGGATACCTCAGCGGCGTGGGCTTGATGATCATCCTCGCCCAGGCGCCGAAGGTCTTCGGCCTGCACGCGGGGGCGGAGTTCTGGAGCGGCCTGCTCCATCCGGCCCACTGGAACTGGAACGGCCTGCTGGTCGGCGGTTTCACGATGGTCGCGATGGTGCTGGCCCCGCGCCTGAGCAAGAGCGTCCCGGCGGCGATCATCGGACTCGCGGCGGGCGCGCTGACCTTCGGCGCGCTGGCGCTCGGGAACCCGGAATTGCGGGCGATCGAGCACAACGCGCTCCTCGTCGGCCCGTTGCAGGGAAGCCTCTCCGACATCACCGCGCTGCTGGGCGCGCGCTGGAAGCTTGCCGGCAACCTGTCCGCCGACCAGTTGCTCGCCCTGCTCACCCCGGCCCTCACGCTGGCCACGCTGCTCTCGATCGACACCTTGAAAACCTGCGTGGTGCTGGACGCGATGAGCGGCCAGCGGACGAACTCGAACCGCGAGCTGCTGGCGCAGGGCGCGGGGAACCTGTTTTCCGCGCTGCTCGGCGGCATGCCCGGCGCGGGCACGATGGGGCCGACGCTCGTGAACCTGAACAGCGGCGGCCAGACGCGCCGCGCCGGCATGATCAGCGGCGGGCTCATCCTCGCCACGTTTCTCTTTGGACGGCCCTTGATCGCGCTGCTCCCGACGCCTGCGCTCGCGGGCATTCTCATCGTGCTCGGCAGCCGGATGGTGGACCGCGAAAGCCTCCAGCTGCTGCGGCACCGCGCGACGTTCTTTGACTTCACGGTGATGGCCGTGGTGATCACGGTCGCGCTGGCCTACAACCTCATCGCGGCCGCAGGCGTGGGCATTGCCCTGGCCCTCGCGCTGTTCATCCGCGACCTGATCCGGGGCTCCGTGATCCGGCGCAAGCTGCACGGGGACCAGGTTTCTTCGCGCAAGCACCGGCTCGCCGCAGAAAAGGCGCTGCTCGTGCAACACGGCCGGCAGACCGTGGTCTGCGAGTTGCAGGGCAGCCTGTTCTTCGGCACGACGGACCAGTTGCTCACCGAGCTGGACGAAGACATCCGTGCCTGCCGCTTTGTGATCCTCGACATGCGGCGCGTGCAGTCCTTCGATTTCACCGCCGGCCACGTCCTCCAGGTCGTCGCCAAGCAGATCAAGGCGCACGATGGCTTCCTCATCCTGTGCGACCTTCCTGCCAGCCTGCCCACCGGCCTCGGCCTTGCCGACTACCTGCGGCTCCTCGGCATCCTTCAGGACGACACGCACATCAAGCGTTTCGAAAACCGCGACGAAGCATTGGAGTGGGTCGAAGACCGGATTCTGTTGGCGGAGGGTGCCGATGGCCGCACTTCACCAGCCCTGCCGGCACTGCATGAGGTTCCGCTGTTCGCCGGATTGAAATCGCCCGAGGCCTTTGCCCGGCTGGGCGAGATCGTCGCGGAGCGCACGGTGAAGGCCGGTGAAGTCATCTTCAGCAAGGGCGATCAGGGCAGCGAGCTGCTCATCATCCGCCGGGGCAACGTGAGCGTGAACCTCCCGCTCAAGAGCGTCGGCCGGCGTTATCATCTCAACACTTTTTCCGACGGCCATTTCTTCGGCGACATGGCCTTTCTGGACCATCAGGCCCGGTCGGCGGACGCCGCGGCGGTGACGGACGTGCATCTCTTCGTCCTGCCCCGCAGCCGGTTCGAGGAGCTGGCGAAGTCGCACCCCGATCTCGCGCTGGAAATTCTGCACCGCCTCTGCCGCGAGATGGCAATACGCCTCCGTTACTCCAACAGCGAACTGCGCGCGCTGCACGAGTCCTGAAATCCTCCGCCAATCGCGCCCCTCAACGCGAGGACAGCACCTCCGCCAGTGCCGCGAGCTGGGCGCGCGTGTGCTCGCTGCTCACCACGAACCGGAAGAATCCGCCCTCCGGCCCGCCGGGATAGCGGATGAACGGCGGGTGAATGCCCGCCGCGAGCAGCAGCCGCTTGAGCCGCTCCGCCGCCTTCGCCGACGCGGGGATCACCGACACGATGGGCCCCGGCGCATCCGGCGGCGCCATCCCTCCCGCGCGCAGGCGTTCCTTCAGCCACGCCGAATTTGAGTGCAGACGCGCGTGGAGTTTTGGATTCGCACGGAAGACACGCAGCGCCTCCAGCGCCCCCGCCGCCAGGGGCAACGGCACGGGCGTCGCGCCGGTGAAGCAGCGGCTCTTCGAGAGAATCGCGTCCGCCACCGCCCGGCTGCCGAGGATGGCTCCGCCGAACGTGCCGAACGCCTTGCTCAACGTCACCGTCTGGATCACCCGCGCGTCGCGCACGCCGCAGTGCGACGGCGTCCCCTGCCCCGTCCGGCCCAGCACGCCCGCGCCGTGCGCGTCATCCACGAGCACCGCAGCGCCGGACGGCAGCGCAGCGAGATATTCCGCCAGCGGCGCGACCGACCCGTCGTGCAAAAACATTCCATCCGTGATCACCACCGGCCGCGCGCCTGCGCCCAGTCCGCGCAACCGCCGCTTGAAATCCGCCACGTCGCGATGCGCGAACGGCACGACCTTCACCCCCATCAGCACCGCGGCATCCACCGCGCTCGCGTGCGCCCGTGCATCCATGAGCGCGTGGGTGAAGTCGCCATGGAGCGCCTGCGCCACGGCCAAGTTCGTCATGTAGCCGCTGTCCACCAGCACGGCGCGCTCAACCTGGAAGAACCGCGCGAGTTCCCGCTCCAGTTGTTCGTAGAGCGCGTGGTTCCCGGTCGTCTTGCGCGATGAAGCCACGTTCAGCCCGAACGCCTTCAACCCGCGCCGGACGGCGGCGAGCACACGGGGATGGCTGGCCAGCCGGTAGTAATCGCACCCGGCGAAATAGACGAGCCGCCGACCGCGCCAGCGGACGAAAACCCGGTCAACCTGCTGCAACGGCTCGGCGGTGTGGTTCATGCGCGGGGCTGTTTTAGCGGAACTGCAGACGGGTGTCGAACGCGGGCATGTGATGACCGTCCACGACGAACCACGCGTTGACAGGAAGGCCCCTGAACCGCTCTACTGGCCGGGCTATGAAGTGTCATTTTCCTTTGGTTGCCGCGCTTTGCCTTGGTGTCGCGGGCGCGTTCGCGGCGGATGAGGCGGTTGTCAAGGCCGCGCGCATCAACGTCCGCGGACAGCCCACCACCGGCAGCGAAGTGGTCACCCAGCTCAAACAGGGCGAGAAGATCACCGTGCTGGAGGAGATCGTCCATCCCAAGCCCGGCAAGGACGAGCCGGCCAGGTGGCTGCGCATCGCGCTGCCTTCCAACACGCCGGTCTGGGTCAACACGCACTTCCTCACCAACGGTGCCGTCGCCGTGCCGCGCCTGAACATCCGCTCCGGCCCCGGCGAAAACTTCAGCGTCATCGGCCGCATGCCCAAGGGCACGGCTGTAAAGCAGCTGCGCCGCAACGGTGACTGGCTCGAGATCGAGGCGCCCACGAACACCTTTGCCTACATCGCCGCAGACCTCGTGACCCGAAACGCTGCCGCGCCTGCCCCCGCTCCGCCCGCCAGCACCAGCCAGCTCGCCGGTAAATCTGCACCGAAAGCCCCTGCCTCCAAATCCGGCAAGCAAATGGCCAAGGCCAAAGGATCTCCGATCGCCGCACCGGACACGAAGCCCGCGCTTGATCCAGTCGAGATCAAGCCCATCACCGCCCCGCCCGTCGCCCTCGCACCCGGAGTGGCGGCGAAGCCCGTCGCGCCTCCGCCCGCAGTGCTGTCGCCGCCGGCCGCCGCTCCCCAGCCACCGCGGGTTGCCGCCGTCGTGCCGAAGCCGGAGCCGGTAAAAGTCCCGCCGCCGGCCGCGTTGACCGAGAATGTTCCTCCGCCGGTGGACCCGTTCCAGTCCACGGGCCGCTACAAGGTTGAGCCCGAACCGAAGCGCGGTTTCGGCGGGTGGTTCAAAGACCTTTTCTCCCGAAAGCCCGCCGCAGAAAAAGCAAAGCCCGCGACCAATGCAAAACCGCCGGTTGTGGACGAAGGCCCGCTGCAGATGCGCATCGTCACGCGTGAGGGCATCGTCGCCCGCTCCTGGAAC
>JBAYGL010000174.1:0-9917 GCA_041666725.1 Limisphaerales bacterium | reverse complement strand
GGAGGACCTTCTGGCAGGCTTCGTCGAGATCGGTGACGAGGAAATCGTGGTGGCTGGAGCCGGTCCAGGGCGACTTGACGAGCACCGAGGTGCAGCCCGCGACAAAGGCGGCGGCGGCATCCTGCCATTTGTCACTGATGACAAAGCTGTGTTCCATGTCGATGTGCCAGCGGAAGGAGGCCTCCGTGAACAGGCCCGCGCCGGGCTTGCGGCAGTCGCAGCGGTCGCTTTCCTCGTGCGGACAGAGCAGGACGCCGTCAACGGGCAGCGTGCGGCGGAGCGCGTCGTGCATCCGGTCCAGTTCGCGGCGCGGAAGCAGTCCGCGACCGACGTTGGGCTGGTTGGTGGTGACGAGGATGAGATGGCCGGCGGCCCTGAGTTGTTCGAGAGGCTCCCGGACCTCCTCGCGGATGTGAAATTCCTCCAGGCGCAGGGGTGGCATCTGGGTGCGTCCAACGACGTGGACATCGTTCAATAGTCCGTCCCTTTCGAGAAACACGGCTGTTTTCATGGTTGCGAAAGCAGCAAGTTCGCAGCCCAAGTCGTCTTCAAAACTGAAAATACGGAAATCCCCCGATGAAGCGCCCGGGAACGGGCTAAAGAATGCGCTCCTGTCCCCAGGGATGCCGCGCCGTGCAGCCGAACTCGCGAGTTTGCTGACCTGCTGGCGGAGTGCTGAAATTTGCGGGATCAAAGGCCGCTCCTGCCGCGCGCAAAACGCTCTCCAGCAGCGGATGTCCAAAGGTCACGCCCGGGAAAACCACCTCGTTGCGGTTTACGTCCACCACCCGCGTCCGATCGGGGCCGACAACCACGCGGCGGAACGGCTTGAGCCGCTGCCGCTGGCCGGCGAGGAACACGGCCACTTCGTCCGGGGTGCTGCCGGGGAAGGTTGCCGCGACGCTCATTCGATGAGGTCTTTCGCCTCCTTGAACCGCTGCTCCATGCGCTTGATGACGGGCATGGCGCGCAGGATGGCGATTTTTTCCGTCTGGCCCAGGAATCCCTTCATCTCCACACGCACGGCGGCGACCACCTCGCCGTTGCGGTCGTGCAGGGGAAGTGTCACCAGAAACACATCGCGGGTCCTGTCCTCGCCCGAATACATCACGTCTTTGGCGATGACATTCTTCTCCGTCTCCGTGCCGGGGAGACCGAGAAGCTGTTCGTCATGGCTGGCGACAACCTGCGGCTCCTGGCCCGCGTCCCTGGCCATGTAAATCACCACGTTGACCACGCTGGTCTTTTTGGCGAGCGCCTCCCGCACGAGCACCTTGGCCAGCGTCTCGCGCGGGGTGTAGGTGACTCTGGCGTCCGCAAAGTGGCTGATGGAATCGGACTTCGTCCAGAACCCGAGTTTGCCGAACGCGAAGGAGTTGTCCGTCAGCGGGGGGATGATTTCCTTGCCGTTGAACAGGCAGCGGATCTGGTTGCCCTTGCACTCGACGGCCAGCTCGTGCCAGACGCCGCGCGCGACGGGAATCTCCGGGCCGATGGGCGCGCTGCGCTCGCCGTTGACGAACTTGTAGAACCGCACGTTGTTGCCCAGCCCGCTGGCGCGGATGACGTAGTAGTTCTTCGCGTCCTGATAGCGGAACGCCACGCCCGCCATCTGCTCCGCCTTGCCCTCGACGCACTTGAGCTTGGTCGTGAACGTAAAATCGCCAAACACTTCGTCATCAAAAAACAGGACGGGAAAACGCTCCTCCGTCGCATCGTTCGAGAGCTGGGCCAGCACGCCGCCCTTGCCGCCCTGGGGGGCGTTGGGAGTCAGCGGCTTGAACGCCGTGGGCGCGGCGGCCAGCACGACTTTCCAGTCGCCCGGCGCGCCCGTGCCCGTCAGCGCGCTCCGGAAACCCTCGGGCGGCCTGCCCTCGGGCATGGATGAAAAATCGAACAGCCGTTCCGCGCCCGGCACGGCGGTCGCGGACACGGCAACGGCCATGACAATGAGGAAGCGGCGAAACATCGCGCGGGACGTTAGCAGAAGAGCGGGGTGGAACAAGCGTTTGTCCATCATCCCGTTTCAACAGGATCTTTTAGATGCTGCCGGCCCATTGTGTGAAGTCCTGCGGCGACGGCGGGATTACTTCACCGCGGAATAGTCCGTCGGCACGAGGAAGACGGACTTCACGCCGTCCTTGACGGTCAGCGAACCACCGGCCTTTTCCTCGGATGCCTTGCGCGCGGCCACCCAGTCCGGATCCTTGCGGAAGGCGTCGAAGCTGGCCTTGGCGGCGTCCTGGCTTGCGTGGGCGAGGAGGTAGACGAGCGTGTTGTTCGCGTCGGGCGGGTTTGCCGCGCCCTTCTGGTCGGCCAGCGGATTCCAGTAAGCCACATTGGTCATGCCGTGCCTGGCGAAGAGCTTGACCGTGTGGTCGCGGAAGCGGGCGTTGAGATTGGGGAGACGGCCCGGTTCGGTGGTGTAGGTGCGCAGCTCAAACACGCGGTGGCCCGCATTTTCAGCTTTTGCCAGCGGCGAGTAGTCCGTGGCGGACAGGTAGGCCGACTCGACTTTCGCGACGAGCTTGCCGTCCACCTCGGACGCCTTGTAGGCCTTCTGCCAGTCGGGGTCGGCCATGAAGGCCTTCCATGAGGCGTTGCGGGCCGCCAGGCTCGGGTAGGCCAGGAAGTAAACCAGCTTGCGCTCCGGATTTTCGCCGGCCGGCGCGAAGTAGCCAAGGTTGGTGATGCCGTGCTTCTCGAAGAGCTTGATCGTGTGCTCGCGGAAGCGTTTGTGCAGCGCGTCGAGCTTGCCCTCGGGGGCGTAATACACCCGCATCTCGAAGCAGCGGGTGTCCTGGGCGGCGGGGGCGATGACGGGGGTGAGCATGAGGGCCATGAGGGCGAGAAGTTTTTTCATGTGTGCGGCGGATGTTGGCGCAGAGCGTCGCGGAGGCAAGGACTTTTCCCGGCGGGTTGGACACCGCGCCATGATTTCGACTAGGCTCCGCAGCTATGCGCATCGTCACCTCCTCCTCCGCCATGCAACGTCTCGCCCTTCGCTGGCGGCGGGCGGGCAAGCGGGTCGCGTTCGTGCCGACCATGGGCTGCCTCCACGCCGGCCACCTCGGCCTCGTGCGCCGCGCCCGCCGGCTCGCGGGCAAGCCGGGCATCGTCGTCGCCAGCATCTACGTGAACCCGACGCAGTTCGCGCCGACGGAGGACCTCGCCGCCTACCCGCGCGATCTCGACCGGGACACGGCGCTCTGCCGCAAGGCCGGCGTGGACGTGCTGTTTCTTCCCTCGGACGACGAGATGTATCCCGGCCGTGCCGCCGGCGGCTGCAGCACTTACGTCGTCGAGGAACGGCTTTCCCAGGGCATGGAAGGCGGCTCGCGCCCGACGCACTTCCGGGGAGTCACCACCATCGTGGCCAAGCTCTTCAACCTCGTGCTGCCGGACGTGGCCGTGTTCGGCGCGAAGGACTGGCAGCAGGCCGCCATCCTTCGCCGCATGACGCGTGATTTGAACTTCCCGCTCAAGCTCGTCGTCGCGCCAACGCGCCGCGAGAAGGACGGGCTGGCCATGAGTTCGCGGAACAAATACCTCTCCGCCGCGGAGCGTCCACAGGCGACGATCCTCTGGCGCGCGCTGAAGCTGGCGAAGGAAATCGTCACCAGCTCGCGCACGCCCAATTACGCCGACGTGTTGAAGTCGGAACTGGCCGCGCTCATCGCGACGCAACCGGCGGCGCGCCTGGACTACCTGGAAT
Organism: Limisphaerales bacterium; assembly: GCA_041666725.1. Lineage (GTDB taxonomy): Bacteria > Verrucomicrobiota > Verrucomicrobiia > Limisphaerales > SXTU01 > SXTU01. The sequence continues at coordinate 6,202 of JBAYGL010000174.1, read as the reverse complement.
TCTTCGATGGCGAGACGCTGCAACCGGTCACCGCCGTGACGCGCGGCGCGCACATGGCGCTGGCCGTGTTCATCGGCAAGACGCGGCTGATCGACAACGCGGAGCTGAAGTGAATACCCCTGGTAGGGCGAGACTCCGTCGAGCCCCATCCCGATCGAAGCGAGGCGGGTGAAACGAGCGTCCCGGTGCTGGAGGCGAACGGCAGATGCTGGCTCCGCTCGCGTCGGCAGACAGGGTTCGACGGAGTCTCACCCTGCCCGCGACAGGATCGCGCGCTACTTCGCCATCACCACGTCCAGCTCGCGCGGAGCGGCCTCCGGGGTGGCGGTGTCGTTATCAATGCGCACGCCGTCGCGGATGCCGTTCAACTGTTCCTGTTCCTTGCACCAGCCCTTGATCTCCACGTCGTTGAAGATCTTGCCCAGCACGCGGCGGAGCAGACCCTTCAGGTTCGGGTTCTCCAAGTCGCGCAGGCAGCGGATGGCTTCTTCCTTGTAGGTTTCGAGCAGGGTCTTGGCGCGGAGGTCGGCCCCGAGTTCGGTGTAGAGCGCCTCGATGTCCTTCACGGTCGTGCCGGCGGGGAGCTGGCGACGCCAGACTGACGCGAGGAGTTCCTTCTGCGCGTCTTTCGCCTTCTCATGCGCGACGGCCAGCAGAAGGCTCGGGCGCAGGCCGGCGATGTCGTTGGTCTCGCCGCTGTCGCCGAGGTCGCTGAGATCGTCGCGAATCTGGTAGGCGATGCCGAGCGCCTCGCTGTAAACGTGCAGCACATCCTCGACTTCCTCATGCTGTTCGACGCCCGCGTAGAGCGCACCGACGCGCAGTGCGACCTCGAAGGCTGGCGCGGTCTTCTTCCGGAAAATGTCGAGCACCTGATGCTGCGTGAGGGGCTGCGGGTTGCGGGCCCAGCAGAGCTCCGCGCCCTGGCCGCGGCAGAGTTCGCGCTGGCCTTCGCTGGCGATGCGCACCATCCCGGCCTTCTGCGCGGGGCTTGCCTTGCAGGCGGCGAGCAGGCGGTAGCCTTCACCGATGAGCAGGTCGCCGACGTTCAGCGCGACAGCGGTGCCGTATTCCTCGTGCAGCGTCTTCTCGCCGTAGCGGAGCGAGTCGTTGTCCTCGATGTCATCGTGAATGAGGGAGGCCTTGTGGAAGCACTCGACCGCGACGGCGGCCTTCTTGATGTCCTCGGGCAATGGCTTGCCGGTGTCCCGGCGCAACGCCTGGAAGGCCGAGACGGCGAGGAAGGGCCGCCAGCGCTTGCCGGCGCGCATGAGCCAGTTGCGAGCGATGCGCTCGGTCTCGCCCTCGGCGTTGCCCATGATGGTGTCGAGCGCCACGGGGCTGAACCAAAAATCCACCTCGTCGCGCAGCGCCCCGAGATCAAGCCGGCGGGTCTGGTCGTCGCTGGTGAGATGGATGTAATCCCACACCCAGTCGAGGTCCACGGTGGTGTCGATGCAGTCATCCTGCAGCAGCGGAATCGCGACGCCCGGAATGGCCGCCGCCTCCATGTAGGGGAAGGCGCGTTCCAGCACGCTCAGGCAGCTCACCCCGACGATGGCCTCCACTTTGCCGGTCTGAATCAACGACATGACGATGGCCGAACCCTCCGCCACGAGCGTCGCGTAACCGAGCTTCTCCGCCTCCGCCTGCAAGTCCTGGATCGTGCAGAGCCCGCACTGCTTGCACAGCAGGCCGAACTCGTCGAACGGCGCGGGGCACTTGCTCTCGACGCGCAGGCACTTGGGCAGCAGCAGCAGCCGGCGCTCGAACGGCACGGCGGCGATCTGCTCGCGCCACATCTCGTTGTTGAGCAGCACGCCGATGTAGTCGCGGTAAACGGGATCGCACTTGAGCATTCCCACCAGACGGTCCGCGTGGACCTTGAGATCGTCGGAAGGCATGGGCGGCACCGGGTTGAATTCGGCGACGTAGTTCCGCACGACCTGCAGGATGTGGTTCCGCTCGATGGGCGTCTGCGGGATGTTTTTCTTCGGCGTGCGGAAGCGCTGCTGGACGACGTGCTTGGGGACGGCGGCAGAGGTGTAGCTGCCGGGCGGTTTGAAAGCGATGGGCTGCATGGTCAAGGCTGCGGCTTTGGACGTTGTCACGCGTTCGTTCAGTCAAAGTCTCGGCTTCAGGGAAACAGTGCGTGCTCTTCGCCCTCCGGTCTAGTCAGGAATTGGATCTCGCAACCCAAGGAACAGCTCGTTTGTCGCCCTCCACCCCGGCGCTACTGGTCCACGGGGATGACCGTCGGCTGCACGCGCTGGCCGTCGTGCAGGCGGTCTCCGGGGTAGAGGATGATTTCCTCCCCCTCGTTGAGGCCGGACACGATTTGCGTCTCCGCGCCACTGGAGCGGCCGGCTTTCACAATGCGGAAGCGGACTGAATTGGTGCCCAGGACAAAGGCCGCCCATTCCTGTCCGCGCCGGAAGAGGGCGCCGGACTGCACCTTCAACGCCCGGGGTTCCTCCCACATGATGATGCGGCCCTCGACGCGGAAATTGTCACCGAGGCTCAGGCGTTCCGCCACCGGCGTGAGCAGGTCCACGACCACGTTGACGCGCTGCTCCTCGACGCCCAGTGCGGAAACCTTGGTGAAGGCCGCCGGCTCGACGAGCCGGACCTGCGCCCGCAACGGTTGCGGTCCTCCCCAATGCTCCAGCTCGACCTTCGTGCCGGGCGCGATGGCCGCGCCGTCGCGGGACAGGACTTCAATGACCGCTTCCAAGTCCGAGGGATCGCCGAGCTCGACGAGCGGCGTGCCGGGGTTCACCACCCGGGCGCTTTCCTCGAACACCTTGAGCACCCGGCCCGAGACCGGGGCTTTCACCTCGACCGGCACGCGCGTTGAATTCGTCACACCCGGTGTGACGGCAAACTCCAGCAGCTCCGCCTCGGCCTGCCGCACCGTGCTCTCGGCCACGGCCAGCTCGCGCGCGGTCGCTGATTCGCGCGACTGCACGCTCTCCAGCTCCTGCGGCGACACGACCTTGTTCCGGCTCAACTGCTCGACGCGCTTCAGCTCGCTGGCGGCGAAACGGTGCGCCTCCCTTGCCTTCGCGACACTCGCGGCGGCCACGTCGCGCTTCGCCTCCGCCAGCGTGCGCGCCCGTGCGTCGAGCAACGCGGGCGGCAGCGGCTCGATCACGGCAAGCAGCGTCTCGTGCGCGACCACTCCGGCGCCGGCCTTCCAGGGGACGCGTCGCAGGTAGCCCGCGACCGGCGCGGCGACGACGTAGCGCTGCTTGATGCGCGTCTTGCCCTCCTCGCTGACGGTGACGCGCAACGGGCCGGTCGTGACACGGGTGGTTTCAACAAGAATCGGCTTGGGCCACAGCCCGGCGGCGATCAAGCCCACAAGGATGACGGTGCCGAGCCACGGCACCAGCCGGCGGAATAAATTGCGCTGCCCGTTGCGGCGGGCGGCGGGCGGAATCGGAGTCGGAGTGCTCATCAGCGGCAGGGGCAGCCCGGGTCGGCGGGACGGTTCACGTTCAACCTGAACTGCGAAACGGACGGTGACTTGCGGTGCGGAGCGCGGCCTTCAGGCCGCAGAAAGGTGCGCAAGGCCGTGGCTGTTCGAGCGCGGTTTTCCAGCCGGGGATTTCTGCGGCGTGAACGCCGCGCTCCACGCACGCCGCCGGCTTTCTCCACTTCCGAGTTCCGGTTCAGTTCATCAGTCATCATTCGCACTTCGTCGTCTGCCTCACTCCGGCGCGCGCAGGGCGCCGACGAGGTTCAGCTGGTTCAGCCGGCGCAGCACCAGCAGGCCGGACAAGGTCGAGGCAATGGCCACCACCGTCACAGCGAAGGCATAATTGCGCGTCGTGAACACCAGCGGCAAGCGCACGGTTTCCGTGTTCACCTGCGTCACGATGGCGGTCGCGAAGCCGGTGCCCACCAGCAACCCCAGCGGCACGGCGCACAGCGCGAGGATCACCAGCTCCGTCACCAGCACCGCGCCGACCTCGCGCCGCGAGAAGCCGATGACCCGCAGCGTGGCCAGCTCGCGCGAACGCTCGGCCAGCGAGATGCGCGCGTTGTTGTAGACCACCCCGAACGCCACGATGGTCGCGAAGGTGAGGTAGATGGACTGGATCAGGTTGATGCTCGCGGCGGTGGTTTTGGCGAAGTTCTCGCGCAGCGATTCCTTGATGGCCACCCAGCCGACGCGCGGGACCGCCTTCAACTCGCGAAGGAAGTCCGCCTTGTGCGCCGAGTCCACGGTGAAACTCGCGCCGGTCACGACGTCTCCCTCGCCAAGCAGGCGGTTGAGGCCGTCCATGTCCATGTAGGCCGTGATGCCGGCAAGATCCTCGGCCAGCCCGATCAGCGGCACGTTGCGAACAAGCCGTTTTCCCTCGAGAAACTCCACCTGCAGCTCGTCGCCAATCTTCGCGCCAAGCACCTCGGCGAGCTTCGAGGAAACCACGATGCCGTCGCTGGAAAGGGTCAGCTGCCTGTTCCCCTTGGCGACCACGCGGCTGTGCAGACCGTTGCGCGGCTGGCCTTGGATGCCGATCTGCCGGTGCCGGTGCTGGAAGCTGACGCGCGCGGCCGCACCGCGGAACGGCTCGACGGCGATCACTCCCGGCAGATGGGCGAAGGCGTGTCGCGCCCGCCGGCTCGTCGGCTCGATGAGCCCGACGGTGATGTCCTGCCGCTGGATCACGTCCCATTGGAAGCCCATCACCTGCCCCACGCTGTCCCGAAAGCAGTTCGGCACGATCATGATGCCGGTGGCCAGGGCAAGTCCCGCGACGGTGAAGAACGCCTGCACGGGCCGCCGCTCGATGTTGCGCACCGCGATCCGGAACGAGTGGGAGAGCAGGTGCGAGATGCCGGTGCGCTCCAGCAGCGCGGGCCGGTAGTTCGCCGGCGGCTCGGGCCGCATCGCATCGGCCGGCGGAAGCCTGGCCGCGCGCCGCACCGCGCCGAAAACACCCACGACCGCCGCGAGCGCACCCACCAGCAGCGCCATGGCAAATGCGCTCCGGTCGAGTTCAAACGACAGGTCGGGAAAGCGGAACCACATGTGATACATCACGACGAGCCGGCGGCCCAGGAGGCATCCCCCCAGGCCGCCGGCCACCGTGCTGCCGGCCACCATCACGAGTGCAAACTTGAGGTAGTGGATGACGACCTGCCGGTTTGAAAAGCCGAACGCCTTGAGGATGGCGATCTGTTCGCGCTGCAGGTTCAGCAGCCGCGAGAGGACGGCGTTGACCATGAAGGCGGCCACGCTCAGGAACACGATGGGAAACGCGATGGACAGCGTCCTCAGCACGCCGATTTCGTCCGACACGCGGATGTGCGACGGATGGTCCGCCCGCCCAAACCCGCCCCGCCCGCCGAATGGTTCGAGCAACGGGTCGAGCGCCGCGATGACGGCGCGTTCGCCCGCCCCCGGCTCGAGGGCAAGCGAGAGGGAATTGAACGCGCCGTAGAGATCGAAGGCGTAGGCAAGCTCCTCGTAGGCCATCCAGAACACGCCATAAGTGCGGTTGTCCGGCAGCGCCGCACCGGGCCGGGACTCGAAAATGAATTCCGGCGAGAGCACGATCCCCGCGATGCGAAACGTCTGCCGCCGTCCGTTGAGCAGCATCGCAACCTCGTCACCGGGCTGGAGACGGTTCGCATCGGAAAACGCCTCGCTCACGAGGATTTCGCGCCGCCTCCCGGGCTGGAGCCACCGGCCGCGCCGCAGGAAGAGGCGGTTCAGGGCCGGCTCGCCGAAGTCGGGCAGCGAGCGGACGTTGCCGCTGGCCGGCTCGTCGAGGCCGGGGATGTCGAGAGTGACCTGCACGGAGATGCCAGGCTGCGCGACGGCCACCCCGGGAATCTCCCGCACGCGGTCGATGAGCGAGAGCGGCGCGCGCTTGAGCTGGGCGAATATCTCGGCAAAGCGGTGGGCCCGGTAATATTCGGCGCGGGTGGATTCCAGCGAATGAATCAGGCTCCGCGCCATGATGAGCATGGACAGGCCGCACGCCATCACGAGCGACACGGCGATGGCCTGGCCCTTCATGCGGGCCAGGTCACGCCAGAGCTTGCGGTCGAGGTGCGGGAGCATGGTTCAGTCGCGAAAGGCGATGATCGCCTTCACCAGTTCAGGCTGTCGGGCCGCGCCCGCCGCGTGTTCTCGCGGATGTGATGCACGCGGCCGTCGGAGAAGTGGATGACGCGGTCGGCCATG
>JBAYGL010000173.1:0-9932 GCA_041666725.1 Limisphaerales bacterium | reverse complement strand
GTGGCATGGCATCGCTGGTTTCGTGATGAGCCATCGGAGCATCGCGCGGTGAACGCCGCTGAATTGGAAAAGATCACCGCAGGCCGTGATGAAAGCAGCGGGCATCACGGAGGCTGGGCATATTGGAGGCAGCTGTTCGGGCATCGCAACACACTGCCGCTGTGCCTCATGTATTTCCCGAACAGCTTCGCCTTTTATTTCTGCATCACCTGGCTGCCCGCGTATCTCAAGGAGAAGCACGGCTTCGATGCGATGCAGCTCGGCATCTTTACCGGCCTCCCTTTAATTCTCAGCGTGATTGGCGATCTCTTTGGTGGCGTGGCGACTGACTCCGTGTCGCGCCGCTTCGGCCTGCGCATGGGCCGCGCCGGCCTGGGCGCAATGGCCTACCTCGTCGCGGGTGGTGCGATGATCTTCGCCACGACCGTGTCGCAACCGCACTTGGCCGCCTGGCTGATCGCCATCGCGCTCTCGGCCAGCATGTTCACCCTCAGCGCGGCATGGAGCACCTGCATCGACATAGGCGGCACGCACGCTGGCGTTGTCAGCGCCGCCATGAACACCTCCGGCCAGATTGGCAGCGTGATCAGCCCTCTCCTCGTCACCTGGCTGCTCAAGCGCTACGACTGGAACGCGCCGCTCCTCGTCATGGGGGGGCTGTTTCTCATCGGCGCAATTTGCTGGGGCTTCATCAATCCGAACAAACGTGTGTTCGAATAGCGCTGCTGAATTCTCATCCAAACGCTCCACATAACATGGTCACTCCAATCCTTGAAGAACTGCACGCGCATCTCCACCGCACCGGCGTGATCGCCGTGCTCGTGCTTGATGATGCCAATGACGCCGTGCCCGTGGCCCGCGCTCTGCTCGCTGGCGGGGTGGACTGCATCGAACTGACGTTGCGCACCGTTGCGGCAATCGAATCCCTGAAACGCATCCGGGCCGAAATGCCGGATATGCTTGCCGGCGTGGGCACGATCCTCACGCCGCAACAGGCGAACGACGTGAAAGCCGCGGGCGCAGCCTTCGGCGTGGCTCCCGGCATGAATCCGAGAGTGGTGAGGGAGGCTGCGCGCATCGGGCTCCCGTTCTCGCCTGGTGTCTGCACACCGACCGACATCGAACTCGCCGTCGAGCAAGGCTGTCGCCTGTTGAAATTCTTTCCGTCGGAGCCGTGCGGTGGCCTCGCCTATCTGCGGTCGATTGCGGCTCCCTTTGCACATCTCGGCGTGAAATACATTCCGCTCGGTGGAGTGAGCGCGGCGAATGCGGAGCAATATCTGCACGAGCCATGCGTGCAGGCGCTCGGCGGCTCATGGCTGGCACCGCGCGACGTGATCCGGTGCAAGGACTGGCAAACCATCACCGCGAACGCGAGTGAGGCATCCTCTGTCGTGAGACGCGTGCGGGGAGGCGCAGCATGAGCCGCATCGTCGCATTCGGCGAGATCATGGCGCGTCTTGCCACGGTTGGTTTCAAGCGCTTCCAGCAAGCGATGCCTGGCACGCTGGACACGACGTTTGCCGGAGCGGAGGCATCAATCGCCGCGTCCATCGCCTACCTCGGCGGTGATGCGTCATTTGTCACGGCACTGCCCCAACACGCCATCGCCGACGCGTGTGTGGCAAATCTCCGCTCGATGGGCGTGGAAACAAAACACATCGTGCGGACGGGGCGCGGGCGACTCGGCATTTACTTCCTCGAAACCGGCGCGAACCAACGGCCCGGCAACGTGATCTATGATCGCGAAGGCTCATCGGTCGCCATCGCGCCCGCGAGCGACTACGACTGGCCCGCGATATTCGACGGCGCGGAGTGGCTCGTCATCTCCGGCATCACGCCCGCCATCTCGCGCAACGGCGCGGAAGTCGCCATGACCGCCATGCGCGAAGCCAGCGCGCGCGGCGTGAAAGTTGCCTGCGACATGAACTACCGCAGCAAGCTCTGGCAATGGGAGCCACCCTCACCTCCGCGCGAACTCGCGACGCGCACGATGCGTGTGCTGATGCCGCTCGTGGACCTGTTCATTGGCGGACGTGAAGACGCAGCCGAGATGCTCGGCATCCCCGACTCCGGACCTTCGCCGGAGGCGCTCGTTTCAGTTGCAAGGCAGATCGTCACCCGGTTCCCGCGCATTCAATGCGTGGCGATGACACGGCGTGAAGGAATCTCCGCCACGCACAACAACTTCGGTGGCATGCTTTACGATTCCAGTGCAGAAACCGCGTGTTTTGCACCGAGCAAGGACGGAGCGCCATCATTCTACGAGATCCCCGACATCGTGGATCGCCTCGGCGCGGGAGATGCCTTCACTGCCGGTTTGATTTATGCCTTCACGACACCCGGGTTGTCCACGCCGGCAACTTCGCTCGCCTTCGCCTGTGCCGCCGGCTGTCTCTCGCACTCCATCGAAGGAGATTTCAACTACAGCACCCGCGGCGAGATCGAGGCTCTCATGAACGGTGGTGCGGCAGGCCGGGTGAAACGATGATGCGCAATGTCAGCCAATTTGCATCCTATCCGAGCCTCACGATCTGATCGTTTGCACATTGCGGATGCACCGGGCGGCAAACCGAGGACGCGATGAACGAGCAACTGCGACTGCTGCCGGCACCGAAGCCGCTCACCGAGCGGCTTGGCACAGCGTTTTTCCGTGGCATCCCATGCGCGCCGGGCGTGTATCGCATGTTCGATGAGGCCGGAGTGGTGCTCTACGTCGGCCAGTCCGGAGATCTCCGCGCCCGTCTCAACAGCTATCGGCATGTCCACCCTGACCGGGATTCAAGGAAAACGGTCCGGCTGGTGCATCTGGTGCGGCGGATCGACTGGGAGGTGTGCGATTCCCCGGTGAATGCAGTGCTGAAGGAAAACGAACTCCTGCGAACGCTGCGACCCCGCTTCAACCGGATGAACGTCTATCCCAAGGCATGTTTTTTCATCGCGATGGAGAAAGAGGAAGGACGGCTGCGTTTGACCCTGACACGGGACACGACGATACCGGGAAAGCTGTTCGGTGCGTTCAAGGGAGCTTCCTGGCCCTTTGCCTCGTTGTGCCGGCTCCTCTTCATCGCCAGTCACACGGATTTGAACTTCGGCCACTTCCCGTCGCGGTTGCTGAGCACGGCTCCACTGCGAACACAGAGTTTTTCCTTGGAGGAAGCGGTTGCGTCACTGATGGACGATTACCTGGCCGGCGAATCGATGAATCTGGTCGAAGCGCTGACGGACGTGTGCTCAACGGTGGAGATGCGAACCCCATTCGAGCAGAACCTGATGCTGGCGGACTTGATCGCAGTGGATGAGTTCTTCGAGCGTGGGCCGAGGAAGGTGAGGCGGCTTAAGGAAAAGCTGACCAGGAGCGCCAGCTGGGTGCAGCCGGAGGTGCTGGTGGATTTCCTCGCCACCGAATGCGCGCAAGCGCTGCCGCTCTGATCCTTTGTCCGGGAGCGTGCGGTTCGATTTCACGGATGATGGCGCACTGCGTTTGGCACTATAGACAAACAACCACAACATCGGTAACAGACGGGCTTCCTAAAAGCGTGATGAATTTAAAAAACATATTGACGTAACCTTTTTCTGATATTAGAAGTCTCTTGCATTCGAATACCTGTATGAACAAGTCAACACAACAGACCAGACTGACGGTCGCCCTGGCGACACGTCATGAATGGACGCGTTGTGATGGCGTGTTCAATCTGGGGCGCCATTCCGGCAAGTCGGGGTATATTCCCGCCTTTAGTCCGAAGCGGTCCCCGGTAAGCAGGTAACGAGAGAACCAGTTTTTCGACTCACCCTGCTTACCGAAAGTAAGCAGGGTTTTTTGTTAATCGGGTGAAGTCAGCAGCCATGTGATCGAGCTGGACACATATAAACGAAAGTGAATGCACTGTGATCAGAAGTATTGTGACATCTATATGATGTCAATCGCGCCAAATCAGTTTAGCCGAGAAAGAGACTTAGAGCTCAACCGGCGCGGTGTGTCCGTCCTCCATGCGGATGGCCGCCAAGGCGACTCATACCCCCTTTTACAATCCAAGGGCTTCGCAAGAGGTGTGCCCTTAAACACCGAAACAGCCGCCGTGAATCCGCGGGCTGGGGTCGAATAGACCACCAGGCGGTGTTTGTTCTTTGTTGAAATGGCATGGGCCGGGAGCGCGCAAGCGTTCCCGGACCTTCACTTTTCACAGGCTGCGCGTCAGCACGCGGCCGAGTTTCCAAAACTCAGCTCACTCCGGGCGGCACGGAGGCAGCCTGCCAGTTTCAGGGGGGTCGTGGCAGACAAGCAATGCACCTGCTTTGCAAGCAGGTTGATGTGGGAGCGTTACCCACCGACTCCACCATTTCACTGCGGGGAGAATGAGATTCAGGCGAGCCTCATAAGCTCTGCCTTCGTGGGCGCGACTCCCACCCCCGCTACCATTTCGGGCAGTGTCCCGGCTGCCGGTCCGTAAAACCGGTGTCACCAAACGAGCCGGAAGCCGACGGCTGGAGCGTTACCAGCGCTGTCCACCATTTCTGGACTCGTAGCTCAAGGCAGAGCGCCCCGTTGTCTGCGGGAAGGTTGAGGGTGCAAGCCCCTTCGGGTCCGCCAATTTCTCCGATCTTCAAGGTGGGACTGTTTCCAAGGTTGATGTCCCGCCTGCCCCAGTCCCGGCTCCGTCGCCCGACGGAGCCGGGGCCTTCCTCAGCGCGTGGTGTAGGAGCAACATGCCCGGCTTGGGACCGGGTGATCGCAGGTGCAAGTCCTGCCGCGCTGACCAATTTTCGCTGCCGTGGCCGAACACACGAGGCATCCGTCTTCTAAACGGAACGATGCAGGTGGGAGTCCTGCCGGCAGCGCCATTGCCAGGTGGTGTCAAAGTAGCACGACGGTTTGTTAAACCGCACGGTGCTGGTGCGAGTCCAGCCCTGGCAGCCAATTTGGTTGAGAGTTCGTAGTTGAGAGTTGAGAGGAGAATCAGCCGCTGCTGCTCTCTCAACTTTCATCCTTCAACTCTCAACTCTTCCGGAAGGCAGGCAGATACAAGCTGGCTGCACCTGTCCCGAAAACAGGGTCCGCTCAAACGGAGGTCGGAGCATTACCGACGCCTTCCGCCACTTCACCCTCAACGAAAGGAAAGCCCATGAAACCTGCAATCCGCCACCAAAGCCAGTTGCTCCCCCGCCGGAGCTACAAACCAAATCGTGTCCTGCGCATCCGGTGGGTGTCGGGGCCGCGCATCGAGTTCCGTCCCGTGAACAGATTCGGCGCGAAGCCACAACTCACCACCGTCCCGTAGCTCAAGAGCAGAGCGCCCGGCCGATAACCGGAAGACGCAGGATCGTTACCTGCCGGGACGACCATCCCCGAGTAGCTGAGGCAGATTAGCGCCTCCCTGAAGAGGAGGAGACGTTGGCGCGCTACCAACCTCGGGGACCATTTGTTGGCGCCACGCCAGTCGTCCGTGAATGCAAAGCAGCTCGCGCACTCGGATTTTCAATCCGGGCCTAGCCGGTGCGAGACCGGCCACGGACGCCAGCGTTGGCTCAACGCCAGTTGCTCTCAAGGTGTAAGCAGATTCTGCACGCCGCTTTGCGAAGGCGGAGGTTCGTGGTGCAAGTCCATGTGAGAGCGCCAGCTTCAGAAGCTCCTGTGCCTCAGCAGCCACAGGGCGGGTTTCGTGAACCCGTATTCGTCGGTGCGAGTCCGACCAGGGGCTCCAGCCTTCGCTCTTCGCTGCGCTGCAAGCTGCGGCTCGGCAAGCCGCTCGTGATGCGGACTTGTCACGCCGAAGCGCCGCGCGAAGGCGGATGGTGATCATGATGTAACAGCAGCATCCCGCCCCGTGAAGGCGGCTGTGCCGGTGCGAATCCGGTTGGTCACCCCAATTTCCTAGGACACGCCGGTCTTCGACTTGGCAGGTCCTCCAAATTCTTTGAGCCGGTCGGCAGCCCTCTGGTCGTGACCGGAGCGGTCCTGCGCATTGGCCGGCTCGTATGTGGTTCGAGTCCACAATCGGCAGCAAACCGATGCTTGGCACGCATGGGGGAAACCCCGCACGACGCCGAGGGCAGCACGGCCCGCGCGCAAGCGCAGCCGGAACGCGGCTTTGCGAGTCCGTTCGTGGGACTCCCGCCGCCGACTGGCGGCCGCCTGCCCTTGGCGTTCAATTTCCCCACTCGTAGGAGACGACGTGAGGAAGTCTCTGACTGAGAAAGCAACAAGTGAGACTCGTCACCTCGTCTCCTACAAACCCACGATCACCAAATCCGAAAGGAGCCACCCATGAACATCGAAACCATCACCTTCATCCTCATTGTCGCAGTCATCCTCGCGGCGGTTGCCGCCTCGCTCGTCAGCCGCTTCCGCCACACGTTCATCGTGGGTGAAGGCTCCGCTGGCCTGCTCTACCGCGATGGCAAGTTCGCCGAGCGCCTCGACGCTGGCCGTCATGTGCGCTGGGGCCGCCGCTTCACCCTGAACGCCGTAGACCTCCGCCGCACGCAGCTCGCCATCGCGGGCCAGGAAGTGCTCACGGCGGACAACGTCGCACTCAAGCTTACGGTCGCCGTCACCTATCAGGTCGCCGACCCGGCGCTCGCCGCGCACGCGACGCAAAGCTGGTATGCCGACCTCTACCACCTCGCGCAGCTCGCGCTCCGCGCGGAGGTGGCGGCGGTGCCGGTCGAGAGCCTGCTCGGCGCACACCTCAACTTCGGCCCGCAATTGCTCGCCCGCGTGCAGCCGGAGGCGGCCAAACTTGGACTCACCGTCCACGCCGTCGCGGTGAAGGACGTGATGTTCCCGGCGGAGCTGAAGCGCGCCTTTGCCGATGTGCTCAAGGCCAAGCAGGAAGGTCAGGCCGCGCTCGAACGTGCCCGGGGCGAGAGCGCGTCGCTGCGCAACCTCGCCAACGCCGCGCGCCTGCTCGATGGCAACCCGGCGCTGCAAAACCTGCGCCTGCTGCAATCCCTCACGGGCGCGCAGGCAGCGGGCAGCACGCTCGTGCTCGGTGTGCCGGGCGGCTTCCTGCCGCTGAAGACCGGAAAGACCGCCGCCGCACCTGAAGCAAAAAACGCCACGGAGTAACTACGCGCGGGCGGAGGAAGAAGCCTCCGCCCGCGTCTTTCCTGAACGTTCCGTTGGCCGAGCAGTTCAGGCGGCGGCCCGCAAAGCCGCAGAGGCGGGTGCGATTCCAGCACAGGATTTCAATTTGGTTGAGGGTTGAACGTTGAGAGTTGAGAGACGGGCTGCAATGCGCGCGGCGCTCTCAACTATCAGCTCCCATACCATCAACCCTCTTCCCGGGCATAGGTGTTGAGAGACACACGCCGGTCTTCCAAACCGGAGTAGAGGGCGCGCTACCCTCATGCCCGTCCATTTTTCCCAAGTGAACCCCGCCTGTCGGCAGAGACCTCGCACGGTCGAAGTAATGGCCGGGGGCTGGGTTCGGTGCGCTTGGGATTCCTTCAGAGCGTAGCCTAAAAGTGAGGCACCTGCCTTGGGAGCAGGAGCAAGCGGGAGCGTTACCCGCCGCTCTGACCATTTCGCGCGACGCGGGTGCCGGTGACGGCCAGGACTTCACAGACCTGGCCGCGGTGGTTCGACTCCACCCTCGCGTCGCGTTCGGGTCGCAAACTTTGACAGTGAAGTCCCGGCTCTTAACCGGCGAGAACTCGGTGCGAATCCGAGGCGACCCACCATTCTGAGCAGGTGAGCGGGTGAGAGACTGATCTGGTGTGAGTGAAGCACGGTCGCGTTCGCTCACCTGCTCGCTTTCTCACTTTCTCACCCGCCTTCCTTTCCGCATCCGTGGTGAAACTACGATCATCCTCCGCTTCGACCGGAGAGTTTGCAGGTGGGAGTCCTGCCGGATGCACCAATTCGAGTTGAGAGTTGAGGGTTGAGAGATGCGCCGGGCGGCCGGCGGCCGCTCAACTCTCAACGAACATCTCTCAACTTTCTTCCGCCGCGTTAGCCCAACAGCAGAGGCGTCCCGCTCAGAACGGGAAGGTTGAGGGTGCGAATCCTTCACGCGGCACCAATTTCAATCAGCTCCCGTAGCCCAACGTAGAGGCACGACGTCGAGAGCGTCGCCAGTGCGGGTGCAAGTCCCGCCGCGAGCACCACTTTGGGAAAGTATGAGGGATGAGGGATGAAGGATGAACAGCGGCACACGGCTGGCGTGAGCTTCATCCCTCATCACTCATCCCTTTCCCCTCGCGGAGTCGAAGCCACAGCAGACCGGCATCCGGTTTTTACCCGGACAAGGTGAGGTTGCAACTACCTCCGGCTCCACCAATTCAATTGCGGTAGCGCGAACGCGGAGTGGGGAATCACGGCGACGAAAGCACGTCGTTTTCATTCCGCGTTCCGCATTCCGCACTCCGCATTTTTCCCGCCCGGTGGTGAAATAGCATCACGGCTGGCCTACACCCAGCAGTCGAGGGGGCAGAACCTGCCCGGGCGACCATTCTCCATTTCAACAAAGAGCAAACACCAACCACAACTTTATGAACGACATCCTGAGCAAGTCGCTGGTGCTGGTGCTCAACCGCAATTGGCAGGCGATCAACATCCGCACGCCCGCCGACGCGTTTTGCCAGATGGCCACGAACGTCGCCACCGCGCTCGACATCGAGGGCGATGAACACATCCGCCCCGTCCAGTGGGCCGAGTGGATCACGCTGCCGGTCCGACCGCAGGACTACGCCGTGCAGACGGTGCGTGGCGCGATCCGCGTGCCAACGGTCATCGTGGCGGTGAACTTCGCAAAGGTGCCCAGGAAGCGTCCGCGCCTGTGCGCGAAGAGCATCCGCGAACGCGACGGCAACCGCTGCCAATACACCGGCCGCCCGCTCCACCCCGACGAGGGCAGCCTCGACCACGTCCTGCCCCGCTCGCGCGGCGGCGCGGACTCTTGGGAGAACCTCGTCTGGGCCGCGAAGGACGTGAACCAGCGCAAGGCCGACCGCCTCCCTCACGAGGCCGGTCTCAAGCTGCTCGCCGTCCCGCGCGCGCCGAAGGAACTGCCGGTGAGCGCCCTCATCCGCAACGCCCACGGCGTCGCAGAGTGGAACCTCTTTCTCCGTTCCTAAATCGAATTAACTGCCAGCACACATGAATGACAGCGCCCCAACCCAAATCCAGGCCACGGGCGAAGCCACCGGCTTCCTCCCGACGCGCGGCAACCAGGGCAAGCCCATCACCGTCATCGGCACGGCCGCCATCCGTGATGCCTTTGACGCGCGGTGCCTTGAACAGGCGCTCAACTCACGCGGCGCGCCGGGCGTGACCGACCTCGTGCTCAACCCCGACGCGCACGCCGGCTACGGTGCGCCGGTTGGCTGCGTCCTCGTGTCGCCGACGCACGTGTATCCCGGCCCGGTGGGCGTGGACATCAAGTGCTCCATGAGCCTCCTCCAGCTCGACCTCCCGGCAGATGCCGTGGTGGACAAGCCCGTCCGTCGCGCGCTCATCAACGCCATTATCGAGCGCACGCCCACCGGCGCGGGCCGTGGCCAGCGCTCCGTGAAAAAGGGCCGCAACGTGAACGCCGAGCTTGGCCGGCGTGTCGCGGTGGAAGGCGCTTCCACCGGCGTGTGCGAGGCCCTCGGCATCCCGCCCGCGTGGGCGCGCCACTGCGAGGATGCCTTTCACCTCGGCCACAACAACCAGCAGGATGACCTCGCCGCGCACCTGGACTTCCTCATCGCCTCCGGCCGGTTCGTCCGCTTTGAAGAAAAGGTGCGCCAGCTTGGCTCCTACGGGGGTGGCAACCACTTTGGCGAATGCGAAGTCGTGCAGGTCGCGGACAACGACCGTGCGCGCCGCGCCGCCGAGGTGTTTGGCCTGTGCGATGGCCGCGTGGCGTTCCTCTCACACTGTGGTTCGCGCGGGTTTGGCTACCAGCTCGCGCAGGGCCAGTTCCGCACCTTGCAGGAGAAGTTTG
>JBAYGL010000172.1:0-9939 GCA_041666725.1 Limisphaerales bacterium | reverse complement strand
GCCCCGGCGATTTCCTCGCGACGCTCTACCACCATCTCGGCATCAACGCGGAGGAGATCAGCATTCCCGACTTCACCGGACGGCCGGTGCCGTTGCTGTTCCGCGGCGGCCAGCCGATCCCCGAGTTGCAGGGCCGCACCTGACTTGAAGCCGGCGCTTTGACTTGTTTGCTCCGGGCGGGCACCCTTCGGCGCGATGTCGTTCAAGCTCGTTTTCCTCGGCACCGGCACCTCCAACGGCGTGCCGGTCATCGGCAAGGAGTATGCCCCCGACTTTCTCGCCAACCCGAAGAACCATCGCTCCCGCCCCGCGATTTACGTCGAGACTCCGGGCGCACGGCTGGTGGTGGACACGCCTCCGGAGTTTCGTCTGCAGTGCCTTCGCGAGCGCGTCACGCGCCTCGACGCCGTGCTCGTCACCCATGCGCATGCGGACCACATCATGGGCATGGATGACTGCCGGCGCTTCTGTTCGCTCGCCGGCGAAAAACCCCTGCCCATCCATGCCTGCGCGGCGACGATGGCACATCTCCGCCGCGTCTTCCTCTACGCCTTTCACGAAGGCCCGCACTCGGAGGGCTATTTCATCCCGGGCCCGCGCGAGTTCGACGGCCCGTTTGAAGTCGGAGACCTGCGCATCACGCCGTTGCCCCTGCCGCACGGGAAAACGCCGTGCCACGGCTTCCTCTTTGAGCAGGCCGGACACAAGCGGCTGGCCTATTGCAGCGACTGCAAGGAAATCCCGGATGAAATTGTCGCCCAAATTCGCGGCGTCGACATCGTCGTGCTCGACGCGCTCCGCAAGACACCGCACTGGACGCACATGAGCCTCGACGAGGCGCTCACCGCCGCCCGGCGGATCAACGCCGGCCAGACTTTTCTCACGCATCTGACCGACTGGTATGACCACGACCTGGACCAGGCGGAGATGCCGCCCGGTGTCTCGCTGGCGTGGGATGGGTTGAAGGTGGAGCTTCCAGCATGAGCGCGAACGAAGTCACTTCACGGCGTAGCCGCCGAGGTCAGGAGGCGGATTCAACTGCGCACCAACCAATCCGCCTCCTTACCTCGGCGGCTACTGCGCTCCTCCTCTCCCTCGCATCCCCTTGCCCCGCCGCCCCTGGCGATTCCGCCATCGTCATCTACAACTCGTCCGTCGAGGAATCCAAGGCCGTCGCCGCCCACTACTTCAGCGTGCGCGGCGTGCCGGCGAACCAGCTCATCGGTCTGCCCCTGCCTGCGGGCGAGACAATGACGCGCCAGGAATTTCGTGAGCAGTTGCAGGAGCCGTTGCTCAAGGCGCTCACCGGGCGCGGCCTCTGGAAACTCCGCGCCGACGCCGGGAGCCGGGAGTTCAACCCGACAAATCCGCCTGCCGTCGTTGAATCTCAAATCCGCTACGCGGTCCTCTGCTTCGGTGTGCCGCTGAAGATCGCGCGCGACAATTCGCTCAACGAGCCCGGGACCGGGAAGTTCCCGCCTGAACTCCGGCGCAACGAGGCAGCCGTGGACAGCGAACTTGCCGTGCTTCCGCTCGCCGCAGGGCAGCATCAGCTCACCAGCGCCTTGCAAAACCGCAGTTACGCCGCGACCAACCTCGCCGCGCTGCATCCCACCAATGGCATCCTTCTCGTCGCTCGCCTCGATGGCCCGACTGCGGCCATCGCGCTCGGACTCGTGGACAAGGCGGTGCAGGCGGAGCGCGACGGGCTCTGGGGCCGCGCTTACTTCGACGCGCGCGGCATCCGCGATGGCGGCTATCTGCCGGGCGACGAGTGGCTGCGCAAGGCCGCGGACGTGGTGAAGCGGTTCGGTTTTGAGACCGTGCTGGATGACACTCCGCAAACTTTCTCAGCCGGCTTTCCCCTCAGCCAAATCGGCCTCTACGCAGGCTGGTATGACGGCAACGCCTCCGGGCCGTTCACGCGGGAGAAGGTCGAGTTCCTACCTGGTGCCGTGGCGTATCATCTGCACTCGTTCAGCGCCCACACGCTGCGTTCAACCGAGAAGAACTGGTGCGGGCCATTGCTGGCGAAGGGCGCGACCGCCACGATGGGCTGCGTGGAGGAACCATTCCTTGCCGGCACGCCGGACTTGGGCGTCTTTTTCCACCGGCTCACGACGGCGGGTTGGACGTTTGGCGAGGCGGCCTACGCGGCGCAGGGCTCGCTCTCGTGGCAGACCACCATTGTCGGCGATCCGCTTTACCGCCCGTTTGGACGACACCCCGGGGAGATGCACGCGAGCTTGCTTAAACGCCGCAGCCCGCTTCTGGCGTGGTCGCACCTGCGCGTGGTGAACCTGAATCTGGCGCAAGGCACCTCCGCCGCGGAGATGGTCGGCTATCTCAACGAGCAGCCCGAAACGAAGATCAGCCCCGTGCTTCTGGAAAAGCTGGGCGATCTCCAGCTCGTCCTGCAAAAGCCCGAACTCGCAGTCGAGGCGTGGGACAAGGCCCTCGCGAACCAGCCCATGCCCCAACAGCGCGTGCGCCTGCTCATGGCGCGGGCGGAGCAGCTCACGAAGCTGGGCCGCGACTTGACGGCACTCGTGGCGTGGCAGGAGCTGATCGGCCTCCTGCCGCCCTCCCCGGAGTTGGCGCGGGTGAAGGAACGGCTCGAGGAAGCCGGGTTGAAATTGAAGCCGAAGAAGTGAGGGTGCCGCGCCCGGTGGCTGCCTTCAGGTGATGTGCGCGCCCTGCGTCTCGACATACACGGCGTAGAGCGAGGTGCTCGCGGCCATGAAGAGGCGGTTCCGCTTCGCGCCACCGAAGCAGATGTTGGCGCAGATTTCCGGAAGCAGGATCTGGCCGATGCGCTGGCCGTCCGTGCCGGCGAAGATGTGGACACCGTCGTAGCCCGCGCCCACCCAGCCGGCACCGGCCCAGATGTTTCCGTCCACGTCGCAGCGGATGCCGTCGGCAAAGCCGGCGACTTCATCCAGCCGGCCATGGCTTTTTTCCCGCACAAGCTTCTCAGACGGATTCTCGGGGCGCTCACCAACGAGTCGCTCCTTCATCGAGGCAAACTCCCGTCCGTTCTTGAGCTTCGTCGTGTCCAGCACGTCCCAGACCTTGATGTTCTTGGGCGCGTTCTCGTAATGGCTCGCGCCGGTGTCCGCCACATACAGCTTCGTGTAGTCGGGTGAGAAGCAGATGCCGTTGGGCTTGAAAATTTCATCCGTCACCTTTGAGATCTGGCCGGTTTTTCCGTCGATGCGATACACGGCCTCCTTCTGATGCGGCTCAACGGAATCGGCGGGAGAACGCGCTCCTTCGTAGTTCATCAGGGCGCCGTAGCCGGGATCGGTGAACCAGATGTCGCCGTTCGGGTGGACCACGATGTCGTTCGGCGCATTGAGGTGCTTGCCCTCGAATTCGTCCGCCAGCACCGTCACCGAACCGTTGTGCTCATAGCGCACGACACGGCGCGTGAGATGCTCGCAGGAAAGCTGGCGGCCCTGGAAATCGAAGGTGTTGCCGTTGCTGTTGTTCGCCGGGTTGCGGAACGTGCTCACATGGCCGTCCTCCTCCATCCAGCGCATCTGCACGTTGTTCGGGATGTCGCTCCAGAGCAGGTAACGTCCCACGGTGTTCCACGCCGGACCCTCGGCCCAGAGCATGTTCGGGTTGTGGTAGAGGCGCTGGATGGGCGAGTTGCCAAGCTTGGCCTTGAAGCGCTTGTCCAACGAGATGATGTCCGGGTCCGGGTAGCGCGTGGGGATTTTGCCGGTCCAATCGCGGTCGGCAGCTGCTGCGGCTCCGGCGACGGCAGTCGCAGCAGCGGTGAGGAAGGAACGGCGGGAGAGGCTGGAATCAGTCTTCATGGCTAGGTGTGGCGACCGCCAGAGAGTGGAAAGGCGACGGGGGCATGGCAAGGAAAAGGTAGTCGCAGGCTTCAGCCTGCGCGCGTCGTTCAACCCGGTAGGGTGAGACTCTGTCGAACCCCATTTGCCGACGAAGGCGGCGCGAGCGAAGCGAGCATCTTGGTCTTGGCGTGCGCCTGAGAAGCTCGCTGCGCTCGAAATGGGGCTCGTCGGAGTCTCGCCCTACCGGACTACGGCTGGAAATTCCGGTGCTTCGGGTCGCCGGCGGCTTCGAGGTAGGCGAGGAGGTCGAGGACTTGTTCGAGGCGCAGGCTGTTGAGCAGGCCGCCGGGCATCGGCGAGACTTCGGAGAGGCGGCGTTCTCGGATGCTCGTCAGGGGGATCTCGATCAGCTTGTCCTCCAGCGGGCTGGGGCGGACGAAGAGCTTCCCGTCAGCTTCGCGTTCCACAGTGCCGCTCACGTCGTCGCCGTCCTTCAAGAACAGGCGGGCCTGGCGGAATTTCTCATCAATCACCGCGCTGGGCTCCAGAATGTGGAAGAGCAGGTCGCGCCGGTTGAAGCGTGCGCCCACGCCGAGCAGTTCCGGGCCGATGACGCTGTTCGGGAATCCCGGGTCGTTGCTGACGCGGTGGCAGAGGACGCATTGCGCGGTGAGGAGCGCTGTGCGGGCGCCCTCGTAGTTCCGGCCCTTGCCCACTTCGCCAAGACGGGGTTCGAGATCAGCGAGCTTCCAGTCTTTCACGAAGCGCGCTGGCGGCGGCGTGAAAGTTGCGCCGCGATTCGATGCGTTGAGCACGGGGCCGAGCGCGACGCGTTCCTCCGGGGTGAGCGAGGCGAGGAGTTCCTTGCGGACGCTCTGAACGGCCCAGAAGTAATTGCGTGCGCCGGGCTGGCGTTCGGCGCGGTCGAGCGCGTCGAAGACGGCGCGGCGCGCGTCGGGCGTCCAGCCGTCGCGGGCGTAGCGGAGGTAGAAGGGGTAGAGCAGCAAGTCCTCGCTCGCGGTCGCGGCGCGCAGCAGCGGGACGGTCTTGGCGATGACCTGCGGCGAGCGCAGATAGACCAGCAACTCGACGAGCATCTGGTTCACGCGCGGGCTGGCGTTCGGGTAGAGCGGCTCGAGCCAGCTCAACGCCGTTTGGCGCAAGGCGTCTTTGGGTTCGACAAGCAACTGGTCCACGCGCGGGGTGGCGCTAGGATACCGAAGCTCCAGCCATCTGAAGCTCGCGGGCCATTCGTCGCGCGGGCCGAGGCGAATGAAGGTGAGCGCGAGGATGCGGAGGAGAGCAATTTCAGTTTCGTCGCCGGCCAAATCGGCGCGATACCGAAGCACTTTCTCAGGCAAGAGTTTGATGGCATTGCTGTCTCCCGAGTGCGCGAGAGCCAAATACGCGGCCTCTGGTGCAGTGCCAAGAAAGTGCCAGTGCACTTCAGACAACCGCCCATCGGCGACGCTGTTGGTAATAATCCTTTGGCCCAGCGCATACTCGCGCCATAGCTCCAGTGGCATCCTCTCCAAAGCAGTGCGAGCAGCGTGACGGACGAATGGGTCTGAGTGGTCCAACCGCTGCATCAGCGCGCTGAATGCGCGGTTGGTCTGAAGGTTCCCTTCGAGTGATTGCAACGCTTCCAGCTCAACGCGCTTCTCACGTGCCCGAAGGTCGGGAGCGCTCGACTTGATGAGCACGAATGGCTTTACCGCGCCTTCTCCCTCACCCCGGCCCTCTCCCGCTGGGAGAGGGGGAGACGCAGGCCGCGCTGGATTGGAGCCGACGCGCTCGGTGGCAGGACGCGCTTTCGTGGCTGTTCCCTCTCCCAGCGGGAGAGGGTTAGGGTGAGGGAGAGAGTTCACTGCGCCTGCGGCTTGCCCATCGCCCACCGCCGTCACCCGATACAACCCCGACTGTGTCCCGCGTCCGCCCGTCGTGAACCACATCGCGCCATCCGGCCCGATGCACGCATCGGTCACGTTCAGCGGGCGGCCACCGACGAAGAGTTCGCTCGTGCCGGTGTAGCTCGCGCCTTGCGATGTCATGTGGACGGCGAGGATGCGCCCGTAGGCCCAGTCGCAGATGTAAAACGCCTTTTGATACTTCACCGGGAACTTCGCGCCGTGGCCGAAGGTGACGCCGGTGGGCGACGCGAGGCCGATGTCCACGACGCTCGGCAGCGTGTCGGGATACCACGCGGGCCAGCGCCCGGTGCCGCGCCGCCAGCCGTAGTCCGCGCCGGGCACGACGTGCAGCACGCGGTTGGGCATATACCACGGGTTGCCCACATCCCACTCCATGTCGGCATCGAAGGTGAAGAGGTCGCCGTGTTCGTTGAAGGCGACATCCATCGGGTTGCGGAAGCCGCCGGCCCAGAGCTGCACCTCGCTGCCGTCGGGCTTCATGCGCAGGATGTGGCCGGCTGGCAGCAACACGTCGCCGTCGAACATGCCCGCGTCCCACGGGCAGGGGATGAGGCGGTCGTGCGCGAAGTTCCGCAGCGGCGAGTTGGTGGAAAGGTTCTTGGGCAGGCGGACGTTGTTGCCGTGCGCAATCCACAGCCAGCCGTCGGGTCCGAGCTTCAGGTGGTTGCGCCCATGGCCGACGCCGCCCTCGGTCTTGAGCAGCTCGGTGGTCTCGTCGAACTGGCCGGTGCCCTTGGTGTCGCGCAGGCGGACGAGGGTCTTGGAGTTGTTCGCGTTCGCGTAGAGCGCGCCATGGGCGTAGAGCAGGCCGCGGCATTCGAGCAGCGTGTCGTTGATGATTTCGACCTTCGAAACGCCGCCGGAATCCATCGACAGCCGCAGCAGGCCACGCTTTTCGCGGGACAGCGTGAGCCGGCCCTGTGGATCGAAGGCGAGCGCGACCCACGAGCCCTCCTCCGGCAGCGCGCTGCGGACGAGCTCGGCCTTGAAGCCGGGCAGGAGCGTGAACGTGGCCGGATCGGTGGCGGCGGTGCCGGCGCGGGCGAGCTTCCAACTGTTGTAGGCGTCCACCGCCTTGTCGGGCGTGAAGGGGTTTGTCCTGGCGTCGGCATCCACACGGCCGAGGCTGCGTGCGGATTGCCAGCCGACAGCGGCGAACTTCGTTTGCATCCAGCCCGCCGTCTCGCGTGAGCCGGCGATCCAGTTGGTGTCGGACGTGATCCACTGCCGTCGCGCGAGGTCCGCATGGAGTTCGAGCAGGACGGCGACTTTGGCCGGGCCGGCGGGATTCACGGCGCGCAGGGCGACGACGTTGGCCCCCGGACGCAACTGGCTGGTAACGTCGAGACTGGTGGTGTTGGTGGCACCGCTGACTTCGCCGATGCGGGCCCCGTTGACAAAGACTTCCATCCTTCCATCGCATGCGCCGAGCAGGACCGATTTGAGCAGCGGCGAAGGGGCGGTGAATTCGCGGCGGAAGAAGACGGATTGGCCGGCCGTCACGGCGTCGCGGGAAATCCAGTCCGCCACCGGCGGATGGTTGGCGAGCTGCCCGGCTGCGTGCGGGGCGAGGACGCAACAAAGCGCGGCAGCCAGGGCAAATCGGAATAAGGGCTTCACGGCGGGAGTTAAACCGTCGGAGCAATCAGCGTCAACGCGGAGCGCAGCCGCGGCATTTATGCCGCAGAAACGTGAGATGCTGCGAGCCGCTTTGCGAGCCGCAGCCTGCTGCGGCATGAATGCCGCGCTCCCGGTCAGGGCGTGTGCTTTGTCACGGGCGCGCCGCGATGGAAGACGATGCGCTCCCCGTTCCAGCTTGCGAGCAGCGAGTTGGTGTTGTTCATCGCGAGGTAGTGGTAAACAACGCCGCCGTTCGTAAAACCGTCGGTCGCCGCTCCGTTGTTGGTGGCGATGCGGCACATGAACAGCTCGGTGATGCGACCCTGAAAGCTGTCAAGTGTCACGGCCTCGCCGACGCGCATGACGGCGGCCAGGGATGGAGCTGGCGGACGCGAGGGTGCCCAAGGTTTGAAGAGGTGCCAGCTCGCCCAGTCAGGCTGGCCACGCAAGATGAGCTGGTTGGTCTGTCCCGCGCCGTCGGCAACCTGGTAATGATGGCTGTTCCACTGCGCGTTGACCTTGGTGCATTCCTCCAGACGATGGCCGACGACGCGGAACATCTTGCCGTCGAGTGTGACGCTGGCACCGATGGCAAGCGGCGTTGCCGGAGCGGGCTGGCGCTGGACGGCGACGCGCGGCGGCGACGGTTTGGCGCGCGCAGCCGATCCGGAGCCGCAGGAGCGTGCGAAGAAGAAGCCCAATACGGCGAAGGAAAGCAGGGCGCTGATGACGCCGAAGTTGAGGCGGCTTCCGATACCCGTTGACGAGCCGCTGCCCGAAGGCCGTTTGAACGAAGTGGCCGGCAGCCGCAGTGCCTGGGCCACCGCTTCCGGGTGCAGCTGCATCCCACGATAATATTCCACCTCGTCGCCGCTCCAGCTCACCACCCACATTTTTCCACCGGCCTCGGCGTTGAAATACTTCGACATATCGCCGACAGCCAGCCAGTCAGGAGCCTTGCCTTCGATGAAATACACCCGTGATTCATCCACGACGGTGACTTCGGCGGACACCCCGTCGAGGCTCACACGACTTCCCACTCGCGTCGCGGCGGCCTCGGCGGCAGTCAGCGGCTGTGCGGGCGTGAACTCCGTGAAGAGCCGCCATTGCTGCGCGCCGTAAACCTCCTCACACACAAGCATTGCGATGCGGTCGGAGCTGTCACTGAGGTAAAACTCGTTCCAGTAGTAAGTCTCGCCCTGATCCTCCATGCCCATCACGACGCGCGCGATGATGGTGTAGGGCTTCCCGGCGAAGGTGCCGGTCATGCCGACGCGGACGGGAGTAGGGTTGGCGGTGCTCATGAGTTGGAGACGGCTGCGCAACTCGCCTTCTCCCTTCGCGGAGCGAGGGGAGAAGGTGGCCGGAGGCCGGATGAGGGGTGAGGCCGCCAATGCGAACGCCGCCAACCCCTCACCCCGGCCCTCTCCCCTTGCTCCGCAAAGGGAGAGGGAGTTAGCCGAAAACAGGAAGTGGTGACTTTAAGTGTCATCGCCTCAGTTGAAGTAGTGCGGCACGAAGCGGCTTAAATTCCCCGTGATGCGTCGCGTGTCTTCGCGAATGCCCAGGCCCGCCGCCGCGTGGTCCACAATCCACACGCCGAAGACGGGGTGGTTGCCGGCGAACTCCGGAAGCGGCGCGAGCGCCTGATACACAAAGCCCTCCGCGCCGTAGTCGCCCCCGGCCTCCTCCGTGACGCAGCCCGCCTGCACGAGCGACACGTTCGCGCCCTCGCGACTGAGCTTGGGTTTCTTGACGAAGTTCTGGCCCAGCGGCTCGGGCGCTTCGTAGGCGGGCAGGAGATTCGGATGTCCGGGGAACAACTCCCAGAGAATTGGCAGCAGGCCCTTGTTGCTCAGAAGCATTTTCCAAGTCGGCTCGATGAAGCGTGTGCGCTCGTGCGTGAGGTGCGCGCCGAACTCCTCGTGCCAGAGCCATTCCCATGGGTAGAGCTTGAAGCACTGCGCAATGGGCGCATCCGCGAGGTCCACGAAGCCCGCGCCGTTCCAGCCGATGTCCTCGACGTAAACGAACTGCGTGGCCACGCCCGCCTGCTCGGCGGTGTCGCGGAGGTAGAGCACGGTCTGCTCGTCCTCGGGATGGTCCTTGATGGCGCTGAAGTGAAGGGCCTTGCCGCCCCAGCGCTGCCACGCGGCGATGAGCCGCTCGTGAATCGAGTTGAACTGGTCGCTGGCCGGGCGCGTGTCTCGCAGCCAGAACCACTGGACCACGGCGGCTTCGAGGAGCGCGGTCGGGGTGTCGGCGTTGTATTCGAGCAGCTTCGGCGGCGAGAGGCTGTCGAAGGAAAAATCAAACCGGCCATACACGCTGAAGTCGTCGCGCTCCCAGCTTTTCAAAATCGCCGGCACGGCGGCGGTCGGGATGCCGAGGCGGTCCCACCACCCGTGTTGAATCACCGCCTCCGCCGCCTCGATGCAGAGCGGGTGCAACGTATTCGCGGCGGTTTCGAGAGCGGCGACTTCATCAGCCGCCAGTTTGTAGCACGCGGATTCGTCCCAGTATGGGCCGCTTTCGTGCGAATGGTAGTTGAGGCCGACCTGCTCGACCTTCGCCGACCAGTC
>JBAYGL010000171.1:0-9940 GCA_041666725.1 Limisphaerales bacterium | reverse complement strand
TGCTTGATGAGGTCCACCGCCTTTTGCAGGTGGCGGATGAATTCCTCCTCCGTCGGATGCCCGGTCTTGCCAAGAACGAGCTTGAACGCCGCCATGTCCTTTTCCTCCAGCCGCTGGAGCTTGCTCACCAGCACGTCCCACGGATGCACGATGCGGAAGAGGTGCCCGTGCCGCTCGACCTCGATGGCCCGGGCGCGCCAGTCCACGGTGCTCTTGAACGCGAGCGGGTCACAGACTTGTATGTAAAACTGGCTGTGCTGTTGAGTCCAACCGTGGGTTTCCACGAACTGGAGAAGAAAATCATAAACGTCCTCGCTGCCGAACAGGTCAATGTCCGCGCTCGTGAACGTTGGCTCGATGAAAAGCT
Source organism: Limisphaerales bacterium (assembly GCA_041666725.1). Taxonomy (GTDB): domain Bacteria; phylum Verrucomicrobiota; class Verrucomicrobiia; order Limisphaerales; family SXTU01; genus SXTU01. The sequence continues at coordinate 9,573 of JBAYGL010000171.1, read as the reverse complement.
GCAACGGGGCGGAGCCGAAGACGTTCACCTCCAAGCGCGGCAGCGGGGGCAGCGCCTGGGCGAACTCGTCAAGCCGCCGCCCGGCGGGGGTTTGCCACGCGATATGGTCGGCCTGAAAAAGCATAGAGAGCCTGGTCAATGAGCCGCGAAGTCACGCCCTTGTCCGCCGCGAGCAGCGGGGCCAGCCGCCGGTCGCGCGCGGTGAGCCGGCCCGCCTGCTCGCGCAGCAAAATGCGCGCGGCGATGCGGGACTTGCGCCAGGAACGGTCGAGGCGATAGGGGCCGGTGGGCGGCATGGGGGAACCGTATCGGCTCCGGCGTCACCGGTCAAACCCGCAGCCGGGCCTACTGCGCATTGCAGGCTTGCCGCCGAGTAGCTCAACTGCGACAAGACTCCGTATGATGCGTCGCGCCTTCCTCCTCAGTTGGCCCGCGCTGTTACTAATTGCCTCGCACGCGGTAGGCCACACAATACCGGTCAATACCTGCATCGCCAATCTCACACAAATTGACGGAGCGGTTCAGCAGTGGGCGTTGGAGCGCAAGCTAACTGCTACGAACACATACAGCTTCGAGGATCCGACCCTGCTCGCATATCTCAAAGGCTCGGTTGTCCCGAAGTGCCCAAGCGGTGGCCGCTATTTTCCTTCGGCCACTGTAGCCGGGAGTCCGCGCTGCGCTCTACACGGAGAACGGGACCACCCGATCGATGCAGAACGCGCTTTGTGGGACTACCAAGGACGCGGAGAAAACCACTTGGCAATCGTGGTGGCTCTGTGTGGTCTGCTATTTGCCTTCCTCGGCAGAGAATTGCCCGAGTCAAAACGCGCAAGCGTTAGGATCGTCATCGCCCTGATCATGCTGTTCGGCCTCAGCCGCAGCCTGAATATGCTGCTTACACACGAAAGCCGAAGTGCTTACCCCATTTTGCCAATCCTCATTTACTCCGCAGCCGGTGCGCTGGCGTTCGGTTCACTTCGCGGTGAACCGCGAAAATTCGTCCGGGTGCTGGCTTTCATCGGAACAGGAGTGCTTGGAGCGCTGGCGTTGCTCCTTCTGCTGGTGGGGTTTGGTGCATTGCCTTGGCCTGATGTGTTGAAGTGAGTGTTCTTAAGCAGTCCAGACTTGCTGCTGCGCCATCCCGCTGCGAAAACGAGCCCCGCATGTTGCCCCGTGCCCTTTTCCTCTTCGCCCTGCTGGCTTCGCTCGTCCCCGCCTTCGCCGCCGAGGTGCCGGCCAAGGACCGCATCGTCGTGCTGGTGACGATTGACGGCTTCCCGGCGTGGATTTGGGACGACCCGGCGTTGCCGATGCCCTTTCTCCAGCGGCTTGCGCGCGAAGGCGCGACGGCGAAGGCGATGACCATCGCCAATCCCGCCGTCACCTGGCCGAACCACACCACGCTCGTCACCGGCGTCACGCCCGCGCGGCACGGCGTGCTCTTCAACGGCATGATGGTGCGTCAGGGGCCGGGCGTTCCGCTCAAGCTCGAACCGTGGAAGAACAAGAACGACATGGTCCGCGTGCCGACGGTGTATGACCTCGCGTTCAAGGCCGGCCTCAAGACGGCGCAGGTGGACTGGGTGCCCACGACCAACGCCGGGACGTTTCACTTCGAGTTCGGCGAGCGGCCCAACGCGGCCAATCCCATCGAGCGCGAGATGCTCGCCGCCGGGCTCATCAACGCGACGGAACTGAAGGAGTTCAACCAGCGCAACCCCCCGTGGCGCGACGTGTTCTGGACCCGCGCCGCCGCTCACATCGTGAAGCAGCACAAGCCGAACCTGCTGCTCTTCCATCTGCTCAACACCGACGCCATCAATCACCGCTCCGGCCCCGGCACATGGGCGAGCCTCTCGGCCTTCGCCTTCGCGGATGCCTGTGTGCGCGAGGTGTTCGAGGCCGTGCAGGCGGCGGGCTTTGCGGACAAGGCGACGTTCGTCATCACCACGGATCACGGCTTCAAGTCGGCCAGACGCATCATCCGCCCGAACGTTGCGCTCAAGCAGGCCGGCCTCCTCCGCGTGCAAGGCCCGGCCATCACGACGTGCGATGCCGTGGCGAACACGCTCGGCGGCTCGGCGATGATTTACGTTCCGGACCCGGCCAAACGCGCTGCGCTCACGCCGAAGTTGAAGGACTTGCTTGGCAAGCTCGAAGGCGTCGAGCGCATCTACGAGCCGGCGGAATACGCGTCGCTCGGCCTGCCCACGGCCGCGCAGAACGACCAGATGTCCGACCTCTTCGTCGTCGCGAAGGATGGCTACGCGTTCACGCATTACCCGACCGGCGACGAGGCGGTGACGGACCTGACGCCGGAAGTTTATCCCGGCCACCACGGCTACCTCGCGAGCGACCCGAAGCTCAATGGTATGTTCGTCGCGTGGGGCCACGGCGTGAAGCGCGGCGCGCAGCTCGGCGAAATCCGCAACGTGGACGTGGCCCCGACCGTCGCCGCGCTGCTGGGCTTGAAGATGGAGAACGTCGAGGGGCGAGTGCTGGCCGAGGCTTTGGCCGGGCGGCGCTGAGAGTCTGAACGGGGCGCCGGTCTGGCTCTGCTTCCCTCACCGGGCGCGCTCACATGCTCATGGCAGACAAATGAGCTTGGCGGCAGGCGCGCAGGCGGGTCTGCTTCTCCGAAGTGATCGGGCACCTGCTCAAACCTGAGATCGCCGAGCTGATTCGCGCTCGGAACTTCACGCAATTGCGTGATCTGCTCGTCGAGTTTCCCGCGCCGGACATCGCGGAGATTTTCACCGACCTGAACCCCGAGGACGAGGCCGTGCTGCTGCGCATCCTGCCGCGGCACCTGTCATCGGAGGTGTTCGGCCATCTCAGCCACGCGGATCAAGAGGCGCTGCTGCACGCGCTGGCCAAGGAGGATGTCGCGGCCATCCTCAACGACATGACGCCGGACGACCGCACGGCGCTGCTGGAGGAGCTGCCTTCTTCCGCAACCCAGAAGCTGCTGGAACTGCTCTCGGCGGAGGAGCGCAAGGTGGCGACGGAGCTGCTCGGCTACCCGAAGCACTCGGTCGGACGCCTCATGTCGCCGCAGTTCGTCGCCATCAAGCAGGGCTGGACGGTGGCCGGGGTGCTGGCGCATCTGCGGAGCGAGCAGCGCAAGCGCGACACGATGAACCAGCTCTACGTCGTGGATGATCAGGGCCGGCTGGTGGATTTCGTGCGGTTGAGAAATCTTGTCGTGGCTCCGCCGGAGACGCCGCTGGTCGAGCTGCTCGAGGGCCGTTATTTCGCGCTTCACGCGTCGGATGACCGCGAGACGGCCGTCGCCGCCTTCAAGAAATACGACGTGACGATCCTGCCGGTGGTGGACTCGCGCGACGAGCTGGTCGGCGTGATGACGGTGGACGACGTGCTGGACGTGGCGGAAAAGGAGGCCACCGAGGACATCCAGAAGCTCGGCGGCATGGAGGCGCTGGATGCGCCCTACCTGAAGATCGGCCTGTTCGACATGATCAAGAAGCGGTCCGGCTGGCTGGCGCTGCTCTTCATGGGCGAGATGCTCACGGCCACCGCGATGAACCATTTCGAGGACGAGCTGGCAAAGGCCATCGTGCTCGGCAGCTTTCTGCCGCTCATCATTTCCAGCGGCGGCAACTCCGGTTCGCAGGCCACCTCGCTCATCATCCGCTCGCTCGCCGTGGGCGACGTGCTGCTGGCCGACTGGTGGCGGGTGCTGCGGCGCGAGCTGGCCGCCGGGTTCGCGCTGGGCGGCGTGCTTGCGGCCCTGGGCTTCGCCCGCATCCTGGCCTGGCAGTATTTCGGCTTCAAAAACTACGGCGAACACTACGTGCTCATCTCCTTCACCATCGCCGCGAGCCTGGTGGGCGTGGTGCTCTTCGGCAGCCTCACCGGGGCCATGCTGCCGTTCCTTCTGCGCGCGCTGCGCTTCGATCCCGCCGTCGCCTCGGCCCCGCTCGTGGCGACGCTCGTGGATGTCACGGGCCTGGTGATCTACTTCACCATCGCCTACCAAATCCTGCACGGCACCCTGCTGTGACGACACCCGCCGAGTCCTCCGGAAACCTCTGTCTCCACTGCGGCCTGTGCTGCGACGGAACGCTCTTCCGCGACGTGGAACTCCAGCCCGGCGACGACGCGGAGAAACTTCGCGCGCTCGGGCTCCCCGTGACCCGCTGCCGCCGCGAGGAGGCGGACCACTTCAAGTTTCCTCAACCGTGCCGTGCGCTTTGCGCCGACCTCCGCTGCCGCGTGTATGCCGACCGGCCGGCGCGTTGCCGGCAGTTCGAGTGCGCGCTCTTCAAGGCTGTCGCCGGCGGAACGATGGCATCCCCCGCCGCGTTGAAAATCATCCGCCAGACGCGGCAGCAGGCGGAGACGGTGTGTCGGCTGCTGCGCGAACTGGGCGATGCGGGCGAGCGTGTTTCGTTGGCGCGCCGGTTCAAGCGGTTGAAGCGAAAATTCGATGCGGGTGAAATTCCGTCCGGCCTCGACACCGAGACGGCCTACGACCGCTTCGCCGAACTCAGCCTGGCCGTGCATGAGCTGGACATGCGCTTGCGGACGAAGTTCTACCCGGACCCGAGCGATGGGTAATCAAGACTCCGCCGAACGCCGTTTTCCGACGCGGCTTGCGCACGCCTTGTGTTGGCCCGCTGGTTTGAGTTCAATGCCCGCATGAACACCTTGATGCGTCTCGCATTGCTGCTCGTCCTGTCCGCCACCGTTCGCGCCGCCGATCCGCATGACCAGTCGCGGGTGCCGCTGGAAGTGGATTCCTCCGACCCCCGGCTCGCGAAGATCGTTCTGCTAGCCGGCGGCCCGAGCAGCAAGCCGATGGCGCACGAATACTTCGCCGGGTGCGCGCTGTTGATGGACTGGCTGAAGCAGCAGCCCGGCGTCTGGCCGGTGATGGCGCGCGACTGGCCGAAGAACGAGCGGGTGCTCGAAGGAGCGAGGTGCATCGTCTATTTCGGCGACGGCGGCGGGAAGCAGCCGTTCATCGAACCGGCCCGCTGGGCGAAGTTCAGCCGGATGCTGGACGCCGGCTGTGGCTTCGTGCTGCTGCATCAGGCGGTGGATTTTCCCAAAGGTCCGGACGGCGACAAGGTGCAGGACTGGCTCGGCGGCGTCTTCCGCAGCGACATCGGGTGCCGCGGGCATTGGGACATGGACTTGAAGACCGTCGGCGAGCATCCGGTGCTGCGCGGGGTGAAGCCTTTTGCCGCGCCGGGCGATGGCTGGCTCTACAACCTGCACTTTGCGAAGGACAAGGGTTTTGCGCCGCTCATCGTCGGGCAGGTGCCGGACAAGTCCAGATCGAGCGCGGACGCGAAGCTGCACATCGGGCGCGATGAGGTCATCGGCTGGGCGCAGCAGCGGGCGGGCGGCGGGCGGGGCTTCGGCTTCACAGGCGCGGACCTGCACAAGAGCTGGAGCTACGAGAGCCAGCGGAAGCTCGTGGTGAACGGCATCCTCTGGAGCGCGGGCCTCGAAGTGCCGGCGGATGGCGCGAAGACAACGTTCGCCGAGGCGGACTTGAACAAGAACCTCGACAAGAAAGCTGCGCCCGCACCCAAGGCGGCTCCGAAGGCCGCACCGAAGAAGGCGGGCGAGGCGAAGTAATCCCTCCCTGTAGGAGACGACGTGAGGAGTCTCTAACTGTTTGGAAAAGATTGAGACTCCTCACGTCGTCTCCTACGAGAGTTTCGCCGATGGAAAACTGGACAAAGCAGTGTGGCCGCTGCAATTTTCACCCATGAGCGACGAGATGAGCAATTTCACCCCGCGCGCGCAGCAGGTGCTGGCCCTCGCGCGGAAGGAAGCGGACCGTTTCAACCACAATTTCGTCGGCACGGAGCACTTGCTCCTCGGCCTCATCAAGCTTGGCCAGGGCGTCGCGGTCAACGTGCTCCAGAAGATGGGCCTCGACCTCGAAACCGTCCGCATGGAGGTCGAGAAACTTTCCGCCTCCGGGCCCGACCAGAAGCAGGTCGGCAACATCCCTTACACGCCGCGGGTCAAAAAGGTCCTCTCGCTCGCCTCGAAGGAGGCCAAGGCTCTTAATCACACATACGTCGGCACCGAGCACATCCTGCTGGGCCTGCTCCGCGAGGGTGACGGCGTTGCGGCGAAGGTGCTGAAGGGTTTGGACATCGACATCGAGCAGGTCCGCCAGGAAATCCTCAAGGAGCTGGACCCGAATTTCCAGACGCAGGGCGAGGAGGCGGCCGCCGGGACCGGTGCCGAAGGGGAGAAGAAGGAAGGCGGGGAGAAGAAGGGTGAGAACAAGACGCCCGCGCTGAAGGCCTTCGGTCGCGATCTCACGGAGATTGCCCGCAAGGGCGAGATGGACCCGGTCATCGGCCGCCAGACGGAGATTGAGCGCGTCATTCAGATTCTTTGCCGTCGCACGAAGAACAATCCCGTGCTGCTGGGCGAACCCGGTGTTGGCAAGACGGCCATCGTCGAGGGTCTTGCGCAGGAGGTCGTGAAGGGGAACGTCCCGGAGATCCTTCGCGACAAGCGCGTGATCGTGCTCGATCTCGCGCTGATGGTTGCGGGCACGAAGTATCGCGGCCAGTTCGAGGAGCGCATCAAGGCGGTCATGGATGAAATCCGGAAGCAGAAGAACATCATCCTCTTCATTGACGAGATGCACACGATCGTCGGCGCCGGCAGCGCCGAGGGCACGATGGACGCCAGCAACATCATCAAGCCCGCCCTCTCCCGCGGCGAGATGCAGTGCATCGGTGCGACGACGCTCAACGAGTATCGCAAATACATCGAGAAGGACGGGGCGCTCGAGCGCCGCTTCCAGTCCGTGAAGGTCGAGCCGCCGTCGATCGAGGACGCCATCGCCATTCTCAAGGGGCTCCGGATCAAATACGAGGAGCACCACCGCGCCGAGATCACGGACGCGGCCGTCGAGGCGTCTGTGACGCTCTCAGACCGTTACATCACCGGACGCTTCCTGCCGGACAAGGCGATTGACGTCATGGACGAGGCCGGTTCGCGGGCGCGCATCGGCGCGATGACCCGCCCGCCGGACTTGAAGGACCAGGAGGTGGAGATCGAGGATCTCAAGAATCGCAAGGAGCGCGCCATCAAGGAGCAGGATTTCGAGGGCGCAGCCTCCTATCGCGACAAGGAAAAACAGGCGAAGGAGAAGCTCGAAGCCACGCTCAAGGCATGGCGCGAGGCGAAGGAGGAGAAGCGCGTCAAGGTGGACGAGGATGACATCCTCCACGTCGTGTCGAAGTGGACGGGCATCCCGCTCAAGCGGATGGAGAAGGACGAAACCCAGCGCCTGCTCGAGGTCGAGAAGGTGCTGGCCAAGGTCGTCGTCGGCCAGACCGACGCCGTGCTGGCGATGGCCAAGGCCCTCCGCCGCTCCCGCGCGGACTTGAAGGATCCGAAGCGCCCCATCGGCACTTTCGCACTGCTTGGCCCCACGGGCGTGGGCAAGACGCTCCTGGCCAAGACGCTTGCCGAGCAGATGTTCGGCGACGCCAAGAACCTCGTGCAGCTCGACATGAGCGAATACATGGAGAAGTTCACCGTGTCGCGCCTCGTCGGTTCGCCGCCGGGCTACGTCGGCTACGAGGAGGGCGGCCAGCTCACCGAGCAGGTCCGCCGCAAGCCGTATTGCGTGGTGCTCTTCGACGAGATTGAGAAGGCGCACCCCGACGTGATGAACATGTTCCTCCAGATTCTGGAGGAGGGCAAACTCACCGACAACACGGGCCGCGTGATAGACTTCCGCAACACCATCATCCTGCTCACCTCGAACGTCGGCTCCGAAATCCTGAAGAAGAACAACGTCATCGGCTTCGGCGCGTCCAAGGACGAGTTCAGCTACGAGAAGATGAAGGAGAAGACGCTCGACGAGGCGAAGAAGTCCTTCCGCCCCGAGTTCCTGAACCGCCTCGACGATGTCATCGTCTTCCGCCAGCTCACGAAGCCGGACCTCATCACCATCCTCGACCTCGAGGCTGCGAAGATCATGGACCGGCTCAAGCACAAGAACATCCAGCTCGTGCTCGACGAGAAGGCGAAGGACTTCCTCGTGGAGAAGGGCTTCGATCCCCAATACGGCGCGCGTCCCATGCGCCGCAGCGTGGAGAAATATCTCGAGGACCCGCTCGCCGAGGAGATTCTGCGCGGCAACCTGAACCCCGGCGAGCCGGTGCAGGTCTCCGCCGCTGACGGCAAGCTCACCTTCACGCAGAGGACCACCACGTCCACCGAGGGCGCGGTCGCGTCCAGCTAGACCGGCGGCAAAATCATTTACGAACGCCATCCGGCCCCGGATGGCGTTCGTCTTTTCGCAATGTCCGGAAATCCCGGTTGGAAATTACGACGCAGTGAAGTCTCGCCAGCCTGCGGCGGGTCTGCTACGCAGAATGGAGCGGCATGACGGATGTTCCGGCAAAGGTGATCAGCAGCGTGTTGACCGGCCTCGGGCGTTTCAGCCTGATGGTGGCGGAAGTGGCCCGCTCGCTTTCGACGCAGCGGCTGTCGGGGCGCGACCTGCTCAACCAGCTCTACTTCATCGGCGTGAAGTCCCAGACGGTGGTGCTGGTGACGGGCGCGTTCACCGGCATGGTGCTGTGCGCGCAGACCTACTTCCAGTTTCACAAGGTCAAGATGGACACCGCCACGCTCGCCGTGGTGAGCGTCTCCATGTGCGGCGAACTCGGGCCGGTGTTGACCGCGCTGATGGTCGCGGGCCGCGTGGGAGCCTCGATGGCCGCCGAGCTGGGCACCATGCGCGTGACGGAGCAGATCGACGCGCTGCGGACCCTGGCCACGCATCCGATTGACTATCTGGTCGTGCCACGGGTGGTGGCGACGATGATCGCCGTGCCGCTGCTGACGGCGGAGAGCATTGCCATCGGCATTCTGGCGGCCTATCTCGTCGGCGTTCACCTTCTTCAAATCGACCCCGGATACTCCATCGTGAACATGCAGCGTTTTACCGATCATCGCGACGTGCTGATGGGCTTCATCAAGTCGTTCATTTTCGGCGGCATCATCGCGAGCACGGGCTGCTACAAGGGAATGCATTGCGGACAGGGCGCGGAGGGCGTCGGCCACGCGACGACGGAGGCGGTCGTCTATGCTTCCATCGCCATCCTGATGTCGAACTTCTTCCTCACGCTGCTGCTCACGCGGCTGCTGGCGCTCATATGATCGAGGTGCGCCAGCTCTGCAAACGCTTCGGTGACCAGCAGGTGCTGGACGGAGTGGATCTCGTCATCGGAAAGGGCGAATCGCTCGTCATCATCGGGCGCAGCGGCGGCGGCAAGAGCGTGCTGCTGAAACACCTTGTCGGCCTCTCACGCCCGGACTCGGGCCAGGTGCTCGTGGACGGGCAGGACATCGCGCATTTGAACGAGCGGGAGCTGCTGGGCGTGCGGCGCAAGTTCGGGATGCTTTTCCAGAGCGCCGCGTTGTTCGACTCCCTGACGGTCGAGGAGAACATCGCCTTTGTCCTCGCCCGCGAGCGCAACCACACGCCGGGGGAGATTTCCCGGTGCGTGGACGAGGCTTTGGAGATGGTCGAGCTGCCCGGCACCCAGAAGA